>JAPLEC010000455.1 GCA_026391515.1 Bacteroidia bacterium
GCCTGCTCAATTGCCTGAAGTTTATCTTTGACTAGCTTTAACGAATCAGCAACACGCACCATTCTTTGCTGCTCCATTAGCCTGGCAAGTTCAGCTTTTTTTCTTCCAAATAGCTTTTTCTCCTTAAAAAACTTACAAGAAGGCAGGGATACAATAAGAGCTATTAGAATAACCACTACTAAGTGTTTCATATTTAAAAAATTATTAATTAACTATCTGCTTCTCAGTATTTTAAGAAGGATAATAATCAAAGATACAAAATAATGAGTACCATTCCAAACGATATAAAAATTGACAACGTCACATTAATATCACGGATTTTGTATATTAGTCTTTGAAAATGTTCCCATTAAAAACACCTGACAAATGAAATCAATAGTACAATTATTTGAAGAGAGCATTGAAAAATACAGCAACAATGTCTATCTGTGGGAAAAGCCAAATGATAAATATGAAGGCACAACCTACGGTGAGACTAAGAAGCAGGTTTATGAATTTGCCGCTGGTTTGATGAATCTTGGCATAAAGAAAGGTGACAGGTTAAGCCTTATCTCTGAAGGCAGAAACAATTGGGTTATCGGAGAGCTTGGAATATTATATACCGGAGCTATGAATGTTCCATTATCTACCAAACTTGATTCTGATGAAATTAAATTCAGGCTTAATCATTCTGAATCGAAGATGATATTAACATCATCCATTCAATTTCAGAAAATAAAAGAGATAATTAAAGAATGCCGTTCAATTGAAAAAATAGTACATTTTGATACCCAGGAAGAATATGGTCCAAACGAGATTCATTTTAATGAAGTAAGAAAAATAGGGAGAGAATGGCTGGAATTACCGGGAAACATAACAAAATTTGAAGAGAATTTTAAAAGCATCACTCCTTCCGATTTTGCTAATATCTGTTATACATCGGGCACTACTGCCGATCCGAAAGGCATAATACTCACTCATGGCAATTATGTTACAAATGTTTATCAGGCATATAGTCTGATGGATATTCCTGCGCATTACAAAACACTTTTAATACTACCATGGGATCATTCATTCGGCCATACATGTGCTATTTATGCATTTATGGGCAAGGGAGCAAGTGTTGCTTCAGTTAAAGTAGGCAAGACTCCTATGGAAACCCTCAGAAATCTGCCAGTCTGCCTGAAAGAAATCAAACCAAACCTCATGATGAGCGTACCCGCAATTGCAAAAAACTTCAGAAAAAATATCGAGAAAGGCATAAAAGAAAAAGGTAAGCTGACTGAGATGCTATTCAATTATGCAATTAATATATCGTATTCCTACAATAAAGAAGGCTGGAACAAAGGACAGGGATTACAGAAACTTAAAAAACCCCTTTTAGATCTTTTCGATAAAATAATATTCAGTAAGATACGCGAAGCTTATGGTGGAGAGCTTGACTATTTTGTGGGAGGAGGTGCGCTTCTTGATATTGAATTACAGAGGTTCTTTTATGCTCTTGGCATCCCGATGTACCAGGGATACGGACTTACAGAAGCATCGCCGGTCATTTCATCAAACTCAACAGCCCGCCACAGACTTGGCTCTTCAGGGGTTCTGGTGAATAATATGGATCTTAAGATTTGTGATGACAATGGCATTGAGGTACCCGTCGAAGAAAAAGGCGAAATAGTAATCAGAGGTGGAAATGTCATGCACGGATACTGGAAAAATGAAGCTGCAACCAAAGAGACAATAAAGGATGGATGGCTTCATACCGGAGATATGGGATACATGACAAAAGATGGCTATCTCTATGTTCTTGGCCGTTTTAAAAGCCTGCTTATTGCTGACGACGGTGAAAAATTCAGTCCTGAAGGTATCGAAGAAGCGATTACGGAACAGTCAAAATACATTGACCAGTGCATGCTATATAATAATCAGAAGCCATATACCGTAAGCCTGATAGTACCTAACCAGCATGCTCTGAAGATGTATCTTGAAGAGAAAAACATGACAGCTGATTCCGATGAAGGAAAACGCGCAGTTCTCAACCTGATAGAAAGCGAGGTAGACGAATACAGGACAAACGGAAAGTTTGGAAAGATGTTTCCGCAAAGATGGCTTCCGGTTGCAATTGCGATCGTTGAAGAAGGCTTTACAGAGGATAATGGCCTTATGAATTCAACGATGAAAATCGTCAGAGGAAAGATAATGGATAAATACCAGGATCTGATTGACTTTTTATATACACCTGAGGCTAAGGCTGTTACAAATGAAAGGAATATTGAGGAAATTGAGAAGATGAAGCTGGGGTGACATATCCTCGACCTTGGCACGGATTACAAATCCGCGCCAGCGGTTGGTTTGTTGCTGGCGCCGATTTGCAATCGGTGCCATTTTAAACTGTAAGTCTGTTTTTAAACGGTTCGAATGCCATGAAATCGGCATGATGAACAATATATGCCTCGGTAGTTCTTTTAACCAGATCGCCCTCATGAGCATGGGCTGCAATAATATGACATACTTCCGGAGGAACATCGCATTCTTCGGCCAGAGATACTCCTGAAAACGGATGCCGCAGATACTGACCATATTTCCCCTGAACAACTTTGCCATCTTTATCCAGCTCATAGTCAAGCAATTTGCCCACATCTGCAAGTATGGCTCCTGAGATCAGGACATCCATATTAACGGGCAGATTCTTTCCAAAGAACCTGTTCATCTTTTCTCCGCTCTCTTTAGCAATATGAACAACACACCTTTTATGAGCCATAAAACTTACTTTCAGGTCCGGCCCGCAGAGCAGAGTAAATGGTATTTTTTCAAGGTCTCCGGGTTTCAGAACGCTTCTTTTCAGAGCAAGCTCCCAGGTCTTTGCGGTTTTTTCTCTGAGTGACGGATCTTTAATCCAGTCAAGTTCAGACCATAATTTTTTAACCCTTTCAGTCATCTTCTTCAAGTTTATTTCTTCAGCTTAGATATGATTGCATCTGTCATCTGAACTGTAGAGGCAGCTCCATTCTGAATCACTTCAGGTCTTCCCTGCATCTTCATCATATCATAAGTTCTGATCTTACCTTCAATTATAACATCAGCAATTGCTTTGCGAATTGTCTGACAGATTGCTTTTTCGCCAAGATAATCGAGCATCATGCAGGCCGATTCGATCATGGCTATGGGGTTTACTATTGATACTTCAAAATCAGCATATTTCGGAGCAGATCCATGAGTCGGTTCAAAAACAGCAATTCCATCCGATGAGAACTGTGCACTGCAGGCAAATCCCAATCCGCCTATCAGTCCGGCAAAACCATCGGAAGCAATATCGCCGAACATATTGCCGGCCACAATAACTTCATAATCCTCAGGATTTTTTGTAAGCCACATCATCTGGGCATCAATATTGGTATTAATCAGCTTTATATCTGGAAACTGATTTTTCTGAATCTCTTTGGCCAGCTTCCACATAAGTCCTGATGTTTCCCTTATGACATTTGGTTTTTCGCAGACAGTAACTGATTTATAACCATATTTTTTTGCATGCTCAAAAGCAGCCATAAGTATCCGTGAAGTAGCTTTTTTAGTAAATATTCTGGTCGATATTGAAAGCTCTTCCACAGGCACCTGCCCGAAGTTTTCCCTGAATTTCGGATGGGTCAGAAATGCCTGATAGACTTTTTCCGGTGGATTTGTCCACTCCACACCCGAGTAAAGACACTCTGTATTCTGCCTGAAGATTACAACATCTATAAGGGGTTCTTCTATTGTATTTCCCTTTCCTCTTTTAATAAAATTCAGAGGATTACCTTTATACGATTTGCATGGGCGTACACAAATATCAAGGTTAAAATATTGCCGTAATCCGACAATCGGGCTGGAGTAAGTAAAACCCTTCCCCTGCAAAGAGGGATTAAGTTCCGCTTTAGCTTCATCATTTGGCTTTGAAGTTATTGCCCCGAAAAGTGCAATTTTATGTTTTTCAATAAGTTCCAGAGTCCTTCCTGGTAAAGGATTCCCTTCTCTCCTCCAAAAATCCCATCCGATATCTCCGTGAATGTATTCTGCATCAAACCCTGCCGCATTCAGAACCCTGATTGCCTGTTCAAGTACAATGGCTCCGATGCCATCACCTGGTAAAACTATTATTGTACGTTTTGCCATATTCAGATTTAATAAAGTCTTTAGTAAAAATAATCAAAATTTGCCTTTCCGCTAAAGTTGGTTTAATTTTAATAATCTCACAATGATGATCTGAAAAAAGTAGTACCTTTGCCGTTCATTAACCAAGCAGTATGAGCGTATTATCCCAGCTTAAACCAACTCTGGTCTGGCAATATTTCGAAGAGATCTGTAAAATACCTCGTCTTTCTAAAAATGAAGGAAAGATCAGAAAGTATCTCCTTGATTTTGCCAGGGATAATAATCTTGAATCAAAGGAGGATAAAATCGGGAATATACTGATAATCAGGCCACCTTCTCCGGGTATGGAGAACAGAAAAACAGTTGTTCTTCAGAGCCATCTGGATATGGTGGGTGAAAAAAATGCTGATTACCCGCATGACTGGTCAAAAGATCCCATAATTCCCGTTGTTGAAGGAGGATGGATTGCTACAAAAGGTACAACTCTCGGTGCTGACGATGGTATGGGTATTGCATCACAGCTGGCAATACTTAAAGATAAAAATATTAAAGCCGGTAAAATAGAATGCCTCTTTACTGTCGACGAGGAATCCGGAATGACAGGTGCAATAAACCTGAAACCAGATTTTTTCAGCGGGAGGATACTTTTAAATCTTGATTCAGAAGATGAAGGAATTCTTTACATCGGATGTGCAGGAGGAATGGACACCGTGGGTACAATGATTTATAAACCTGAACCTGTAGCAAAAGGAATGGCAGCTCTTGAGATTTCTTTGACTGGCTTAAGGGGCGGACATTCAGGTGATGAAATTCATAAGGGATTCGGTAATTCAGTCAAGATAATGAACAGGCTGCTCTGGAATCTTTCAAATCAGTTTCAGATATCTCTCAGTAAATTTGATGGAGGAAACCTGCGTAATGCAATACCAAGGGAAGCATTTGCAACAATTGTTGTAAAAAAATCATCGGTCAATCTTATTTTAAAATGGATAGAAAGCTTCTATTCTACTATTCTTGAGGAGTTTAGAGATCTGGAGAAAGATCTGAAAATTTCAGCAAAAAAGAGTGAGCTTCCACTCACAGTTATGGATAAGGAGAGCCAGAACAGGCTTCTCTCCTCATTGACTTGTTGTCCTCATGGGGCGATAGCATGGTCAAAGGAGATGGACGATCTTGTTGAGACCTCTACAAATCTGGCATCTGTAAAATTCGAAGACAGAACAATTAAAATAGTGACAACACAGAGAAGCTCCATCGAATCATCCAAACATGATGTAGCCGCTATGGTCGAAACCTGCCTCAAGCTGGCCGGAGCAGAGGTTATTCATTCACAGGGTTACCCTGGCTGGAGGCCGAACATGACATCGGAGATATTGAAGATCACCCTTAATTCATATAAGAAGCTTTTTGGCAAAATGCCAAATGTAAGAGCAATACACGCCGGGCTTGAATGCGGGCTCATTTATGAAAAATTCAAAGGAATCGACATGATCTCTTTCGGACCGACAATCAGGGGAGCTCACACACCTGAAGAGAAAATTGAAATCAAGACAGCCCAGATGTTCTGGAACCTGCTTCTTGATGTAATCAGCAATATTCCTCTGAAATAGGAATTCCATAATTTCTTTCTACCAGCTAATCACAGGCGAAGAACTCATCTTTGCCTGCAGCACATATTGGACATACATAATCAGCAGAAAGGTCTATAAAGGCCGTATCAGGCTCAATTCCATTTAAAGGTTCGCCAACAACAGGATCATATATATATCCGCAAATCTCGCATTTATACATCTCCATAACAGCCAATTATTTTGTTTTAATTTTTCTTACGACATCTATTACGGTTCCATCAACCCATTTGATTGCAGCAACTATTTTATCCTCAAATTGAGCTTTTTGAGGTTTACCGCAAATTCTTTCAGCTTCATCCTTCAATTCCTTAATTGTCTTCAGCGGCAACCCGCTTCCTTTCAGCTTCTTAATCAGATCTTTACGCAGTGGATTAATTGCAATTCCCCTTTCGGTAATTATGACATCAATAAGTTCACCCGGTCCGCAAAGAGTTGTAACCTTATCAACTATCACCGGTATCCTGTCACGGAACAGAGGTATCGGCAAAATAACATTTCTGGCATGCAGACAATTTTGCCAGCCGCCTATGCCATGAAGGAGGTAACCATCAGAATGAGTCACAACATTACCGTTAAATTTAAGGTCGACCTCGGTTGCTCCAAGGATCATTATATCCATCATGCTTGTCAGGTTGCCTTTGGAATGATAGTTATATGCATTGAATACAGGATAAGGAATATGATTTTTGTTATTCTCCACTGATCTGACAGCATCGAGGTCAAATGCCTGTGCGTCAAGAATATAGCCCATTTGCCCCTCTTCAAGCATTTTTACCATATATTTTGTACTGCCGCCAAAACCAAATTTTGATTTCCATCCTTTTTGTTTCAGAATCTGATGCACAAAAACCGCGATTGCAAGTGAAGTTCCTCCTGCACCTGCCTGCATTGTTACTCCATCCTTCAGAATGCCCGACTTTTCAAGAAATGAGGCAGTAAGTTCTGCAATAAGAAGCCTGTCGGGGCTTTTTGTGACCTGAGTAGTGCCTGAAACAATCTTTTCAGGTATTCCAATTTTATCCACAACTACCACATAATCAACATAATTACCTTCTATTTCCATTGG
Organism: Bacteroidia bacterium; assembly: GCA_026391515.1. Classification (GTDB taxonomy): domain Bacteria; phylum Bacteroidota; class Bacteroidia; order Bacteroidales; family VadinHA17; genus LD21. The sequence goes on from JAPLEC010000455.1 coordinate 6,802, forward strand.
ATAACATGGAACATCGATGAGATTATCTGTAACAACTATAACTTTGGAAGCATACATACTGTCGGCTTTTGCATAGCCAAGAACCCCGCACGATGAATTTCCCCCGGTACCTTTAGCGTTGCCAAATGAATCAGCAGTCGGAGCCACAAGAACTGCTATATCAATTTTTACTTCACCATCCTGTATCGCCTGAACTCTGCCTCCATGAGATCTCAGAACCGCTGTTCCTTTCATTTTCCCTTCTGACACAAATCGTCCGAGAGGACCATTCATACTTCCTTCGATCCTGTTAATTGTACCATCTTCCAGGTATTTGATTACAGGATCGTTACAAGGGAAAGAAGCAGAAGGAAACCAGACAAGATCCTTCACTCCCATCGCTGATGCCAGTTCAAAAACCTTGTTGCTTATGAGGTCGCCATCTCGCAAATGATGATGAGTGGAGATTGTCATACCGTTTCGAAGTCCGCATTTACGGAGAGCTGCCTCGAGCGATTTAACTACCTTATTGCCATCTCCCGGATAATCAGTACAGGTCGGTATGGGAGGTGAATATTTCAGACCCTGAGGTCTGTACTTTCCTACTCCTTTAAAAGGTACAGCAGGTTGTCCGTTAATCTCCAGAGGAACCGATCTTCCTGCTGCATTAATTACAGTCTTGATTGCCATATTAATAAACAATAACTTAATTAACCTCTTTTGAACTGGATTCTTCTCTCCACTTTTCAGATAATTTGCCGAGCCGGAGAGCCAGATCGATTGTTTTCTGAGCCCTTGCAACGACAGGTGGATCTATCATTTTTGATCCAAGAGCTACTACTCCAAGTCCCTTTTGTCCTGCTTCTTCAAATGCAAGCACGATCTTTTTTGACTTTTCTAGTTCTGTTTCATCCGGTGCATATCCCTGATTTATAACAGCAATCTGCCTCGGATGAATGCATCCCATTCCCTCAAAACCCAATGCTTTGGAATTAAGAACATTCTGTTTCAAAGCTTCCATGTCGCCCACATCAGAGAATACAGAATCTATTGGTTGTATCCCTGCAGCTTTTGCAGCAACAATCAGCCTGGTTCTGGCATATAATGACTCACTGCCCTCAATAGTTCTGGCGACACCCATATCGGCCGTAAAATCTTCAAGTCCAATTACAATAGCAACGATGTCTTCTGAAGCTTTTGCAATTTCAAATGAATGTTCAATACCCAAAGCACTCTCAATAATAGGCATCAGGAATACCGTGTTCCTTATTTTCAGCTTTTTTCTTATTGCATTGATCTCCGTTTCAATTCTTTTTACCTGATCAGCTGACTCACATTTTGGAATCAAAATAATGTTAACATTATGAGGTACAACATAATGCAGATCTTCAAGACCTGTTTTGCCTTGATTTATTCTGACCATTCTCTCTGCACCACGGAAGTCGATCTGTCGCAGTGCATTACGGACAAGTATTCGTGCTTCATCTTTTTTATCCGGAGCAACTGAGTCTTCAAGATCAAGTATTATTCCATAAGCTGAATGGAGTCCTGCATTTATCATCAGGCTTGGTGTATTGCCCGGAAGATAGAGCCTTGAAAATCTTGTTCTGTCCCTGGTGGTTGAATACCTGTTTTCACTGATCATTTCAGGAAGGAATTCCGGATCAGTGTTTACCACTTTTTTAACAGCAGCTTCGAGCCGAGCAGAAATAACAAATGGAAGCGCTCCTGAATCATTTATTCTCAGCACTGCATTTCTGATCTTGTAGAAAGTTAAAACCTCGTGACAAAGATTTATTATTGATTCACCGTAAAGAGTTTTGACTTTCGATACCAGATCAACAACAATACCCCCCTTCCCTTTCAGTTCAAGTGTTATTTCACAGTCAGATCTTACCTTAGGTCCGGCATTACCGACAGTGGCTATCTTTTTGTTCATAATTTCAACTATTTATTTGAACTTATTTTCTTTTATCTTCACAAATCTCAATCAGAACGCCTGATGTAGATTTTGGATGCAGGAAAGCAATATCGAGACATTCCGCACCTTTTCTTGGTTTAGTATCAATAAGATTAACTCCTTGTTTTTCTGCATGTTTCAATTGCTCCTCTATGTTTTTTACCGCAAAAGCAATATGATGTATTCCTTCACCCTTCTTCTCAATAAATTTACTGACAGGGCCATCAGGATCTGTTGATCCCAGCAATTCAATTTTAGTTTCACCCACCTTGAAAAATGCAGTCCGGACCTTTTGTTCCGCAACCTCTTCAATATTATAACACTTCAATCCGAAGACTCTTTCGTAAAATTCAATTGCAGATTCGAGATTACTGACGGCAATCCCAATGTGTTCAATATGTGATGGTTTCATATTAAATTGAAAAGATTAATAATAAGGTAATAACAAAATTAGCTGATTATTACGACTCAAAGCAAATAAATATCATGTTTTCATGAGATATCGCATACTTCAGGATGTCGCAGGATATTAAAATGGGAACTCGACGGGGGTTTTGATATCAGATTTCTGATTCTCAGGCTTTTTTGCAGCCTGATGAATGGAATTCCCATCTACATAAATTGCTTTAAACGGGATTGTCGGACAGGCGAATTCGCAATGTCCGCAGCCTATACAGATTTCAGTGTTAACTTCAGGGATTACAAGGTTGCCTTCATAAGGGATCATATAAACTGCTTTGGTCGGACAAGCTTCAGAGCATGCTCCGCAGGCAGTCTTTTCAGTTTTTACAATGCAATTGTCCTTTATAAAGTTTGTTTTACCGATTTGTGTCAGTTTTTTTGCTTCAAGAGCTAAAGGATGCAGGGCATATGTTGGGCAAATCTCAGTGCATTTCGTACAATTATATGTACAAAAGCTCTTATGATAATCCATTACCGGCTGCATCATTCCTGTCACTCCATATTGTAAAAGAGCAGGTTGCAGCACACCGTTAGGACAGGTTGAGATACATAGCGAGCATGCTGTACAATCAATATTGAAATTCGCAATTGAAACTGCACCTGGAGGACAAATAGGTGTTGTCTTATTCTCTTTTACCGTAGAAGGTTTTTTAGGAACAGGAGCTTTTTTATCCTGACTTTTAATAATCTGAGGCAGCCCCAGCAATAACAGCAGAGAGCTTGCTATAAACTTACGCTTATTGACATCTGTTTCGTGTGACTTTCTTTTAATACTAACTATTCCATAAGAGATCGCCTTTTCGGTGCAGTTGTTGATGCAGTTAAAACAATCGACACACCTTGACGCATCAACATGATGCTGAAGAAAATCGATGCATGTAGATTTGCATCCTATTGAGCATCTGCCACATCTGGTGCACTTACTTTCATCTAATTTGATCCTCAATATTGATACTTTTGAGAGAAGCCCCAGCAAAGTACCAACCGGACAAATCATGTTACAATAGAGGCGCCCTTTCATAAAAGATAGTGTACCAACGAGGAGGAAAAACAGCACAGGTATAGAATATGTAAGCAGCGGAAAACCTTTAACAGTAATATGATCAAGTGTATAGATATCAAACTTATGGAGAATGCCGGCCAGAAAATTGTTAATTATGATTATTGTCGGCTTTACAAAATATGTCATAAACCTGCCGAAGATGCTGTATGGATCAAGTAATGTAAGTAAATATACGCCCCATACAATGGTAACGATGAGTGTTGCTGCTAGGAGAGAGTATCTGATTATTGTATAAGGTTTCTTAAATCCAAATCTTCTGAATTTTTTCTTGATGCGGCCTCCGATTCTGCTGAAAAGGTCCTGTCCAATGCCAAGAGGACATAAAAACGAACAATATGTCCTGCCTGTGAGAAAGGTAAGGATCAGAACAGCAAGAAAACCTGCAGTTGCCAGAGTTCTCAGATCATAGAACTTTAGAAATGAAGGGATAAACTGCAGATATAGCAGAATATTTACATATTTAACCGGAATTAAACTTTTAAAATCAATAAATACAAGGAAAAAGCAGATTAAAACCAGCGCTGAAAAAAGGATACGGAATTTTCTCAGGAAAGGCGACCTCATCGTGGATTACATTTTAATTCTTTTAATATTAAGAGAATCCAGCTTCATGTTTCCCAAGCCCATTTTATAGGCAATTGGGATATATTCTATCTTTTCAGTTTCAACGCCAAGCATTTTCGCAGCGGCAGCATCACCGGCAACCCAGTCAGCAGTGATAATCTGGGATTTCATTTGCACCACATCTTCCTTTGAAACTCCCTGGGGGCCGTGTTTGACCATAACATTGTAACAATCAATTATATTCAGTGCAGGCTTCTTTTCAAATAAAGCATAATCTGCAATACACTGATGCAGGTTGTTCGAATGCCAGTAACCTCTGTCCCAGACAACACCCATCATGTTTTTCAGACAGCATGTCATTCTTGTTGAATCATGATCTTTCAATACAGGCACATTTATAAAAACATCTGTATCAAGAAGAAGCTCATGAACCTTGGCATTTTGAAGCTTCACTCCACCGTGTATCTCAATCCGTTGATAATAACTTTCAGAATTACCCGGGACAACTTTGGCTCCTGCGCTTTTAGAAGCCTTTTCAATGCCGGAATTTTTATAGCAACTTACCCAGTTATCACAAGTATGATCGAATACATAAACTTCCTTTGCTCCAGCTTTAAAACAATGTTCAATAATCCTTTTCACAAGTAAAGGATTGGTATTTGCCGCCAGCTCAGGAGTTACATCCCAGCCGATATTCGGTTTTACCAACACCTTTTGACCCTTCTGAATGAATGAGCTCATTCCTCCAAGCTCCTGAATTCCAATATCGAACATTGCCTCAGGGGTACCTCCCATAACGGCAACCATATCATATTTTACATTGACAGATGGAGCAGCCCATAATTTATCATATCCGCCAAGACTTAAGGCTGCCCCTGCAACCAGACCGGCTCCAGCTGATTTTTTAAGGAAATCTCTTCTTTTCATGATTCCAACTTGCTTATTTTTTCAAATAACATCAAGATAAGTGCCGAAAAGTACAATTTTTTTTTTGTTTTTCCGTCATGAATATGAATGACAGTTTTCTATACTATCTTAGCATTCTAATTCATAATTAAAGTTTTTAACATTATTTTATTTCGATTGTCTTGGTTTTAACATATCGCAAAACATGAAAATCCTATTTTACGATTGTTTCTCAGGTATAAGCGGAGATATGAATCTCGGTGCAATGTTGGATCTTGGTGTTGATAAATCATTCGTGATAAATGAACTGAAAAAACTTGATCTCAGAGGATGGAAGCTTATAGCGGAGAAGGCTCAAAGGCATGGGATTTCCGGTACAAAGGTTACAGTCAAACAGACACGCTCTGAACGAACTCTAAGGCATCTGGCTGATATTGAAAAGATTATAGAAAAATCAACACTCGATAACCAAACCAAGAAATTAAGCAAAAAGATATTCAGGAAAGTTGCAGATGCCGAAGCTCTGGTTCATGGAATTCCTGCCGAAAAAGTCCATTTTCACGAGGTGGGAGCTGTCGATTCAATAATTGATATTGTCGGAGCTGCAATCTGTTTTAAAGCGCTGAAAGTTGATGCTGTTTATGTATCAGTGGTAGAGCTTGGCAGCGGATTCGTCAAATGTGAGCATGGAAAGCTGCCGGTACCAGCCCCTGCAACTGCTGAAATTATGAAAGGTATCCTGGTCAGGAAAGGAGGAGTCGATTTCGAAGCTACCACACCTACAGGAGCTGCTATCCTGGCAACTCTCGGGACAAATTTCGGAATGTCAACATTATTTAAGATTGAAAAAACAGCCTATGGTGTCGGGCAAAAAGATCATCCGGATGTTCCAAACCTGTTGCGTGTTTTTCTTGGAGAAGCTGAAGAAAATCAGGGAGGGCACGATGCTCTGCTTATTGAATGCAATATTGATGATATGAATCCGGAATTTTTTGAAAATATATCTGACAGGTTATTTAATGCCGGAGCTTCAGATGTATTCATTTCAAATATCATTATGAAAAAAGGGAGACCGGGTAATGTACTGAATGTTATTTGTGAAACGGGACATGCTGAAATTATGAAAGAAATAATTTTCACTGAATCTACTTCAGTGGGTATCAGGACGTTTCCTTTTAAAAAAGATACGCTGGTAAGAAAATTTGGAACTTTTAAGACAATATATGGAAAGGTTACGGTAAAAAGTTCTTTTTATAAAGGAAAAGAGGTTTCATATAAGCCGGAATATGAAGAATGCAGGAAAATTGCCTCTGAAAAAGGAATTCCGGTGAAAGAGGTTTACAACAATATTATGGTTTCGATTGTTAATATTAAAAAACAAAAATGACAGAAACCAAGTCGACGAAGCTTAATTTAATTTTGAGAGACCTCAAGTCATCTGTTATTGCGTTTTCAGGTGGGGTCGACAGCTCTTTTCTTGTTCACAGGGTTAAATCACTGGATATTCCAAAGGTGATTGCAGTTACAATCAAAACTTCTTACATGCCGGCACGTGAAATTGATGAAGCTTCTGAATTTGCAGCCTCACAGGGTATTGATCATAAAATAATCAATATAGAATTCCCGGAAATAATAAGACACAATCCATTGGAAAGGTGCTACTTATGCAAAAAAACTCTGTTTACCAAAATAATAGAATTCGCTGGTGAAAATGGTTATAAACATATTCTCGACGGAACAAATGCTGACGACACAGAGGAATTCAGACCGGGCCTCAGAGCATTAAAAGAATTATCGGTAAGAAGTCCGCTGGCAGAAGCCGGACTTACAAAGAAAGATATAAGAGAGCTAACGTATAAATCAGGATTCTCATTTCATAATAAACCTGCGATGGCTTGCCTGCTGACCAGGGTCCCTTATGATACTGAAATAAGCGAGGGAATGCTCAGAATGATCGAAAAAGCTGAAGATTACTTGTTCGAGAAAGGATTTCCCGGGGCAAGAGTAAGGATGCACGATAACATTGCACGAATTGAATGTATTCCTGGTTATATGGAAAAAATGATTAATAATCCTGACAGAGAATTAATAATAAAGAACCTGAAAGAAATAGGATTCAGATATATATCTTTGGATCTGGAGGGTTACAGAACAGGAAGTATGAATCCGGAAACCAGAGAAAGATGACTGGCAAAGAAGTTGAAAAATTGCTGAAGGATGTCCATGATGGCAATAAAAGTGTCGAAGAGGCACTTGAGATCCTGAAGAGCTTCCCGTATACAGACCTGGGATTTGCAAGAATTGATCATCACCGCGAGATGAGAACAGGTTATCCGGAGATAGTCTATTGTGCTGGTAAAACCACTGAACAAGTCAGGGAGATTTTCCGGGTAATGATTGAAAAAGAGAATAATGTTATTGGTACAAGAGCGAACCAGGAGATGTATGAATCTATCAGGAAGATATGTCCTGAAGCCGTTTATTTCCATGAGGCAAGAATCATCTCAGTCCAGAACAAAAAGCCGGATATACCTGATACCAGCATTGCTGTAATTACAGCCGGCACTTCCGATATTCCTGTTGCTGAAGAAGCTGCAGTTACGGCTGAACTGCTTGGTAATAAAGTACTAAGGATCTATGATGCAGGCGTGGCAGGAATACACAGGCTTGTTGACAAGCTGCCTGAAATCAGAAGCTGCAGAGTAATAATTGTGATTGCCGGCATGGAAGGTGCCCTGGCCAGTGTGGTAGGCGGACTTGTTGATAAACCTGTAATTGCAGTTCCAACCAGTGTGGGGTACGGAGCCAATTTCGGAGGAATTTCAGCACTCCTTGCCATGCTCACCAGCTGCTCAGCCGGAGTGACTGTTGTTAATATTGATAACGGATTTGGAGCCGGTCTCTCGGCAAGCATGATCAACAGGATGAAGTGACCCTGATTATATGTCCGGCAAAATTTATCTTTCAACCGCGTATTTACCTCCTGCAGTATACTTTGTCTATATAGTTGAAGCCGATGAGGCAATGATAGAAAGAGAGGAGAACTATCTGAAACAATCGTACCGTAATCGCTGTTATATTCTTTCTTCATCAGGGCCGCAGGTTCTCACTGTACCGGTTTACCTTGGAAGCTTCCACAAAACACCAGTTAAAGATATCTGCATAGATTATTCAAAAAGGTGGCAGCAGGTCCATCTTGGAGCAATTATTTCTTCGTACAGCTCATCGCCTTATTTCCAGTTCTATTATGAAATAATTGAAAAAGTCATCCAAACCGACTTTAAATTTCTCCTCGATTTGAATATGGAGCTTCTGCAAGCACTTTTAGGAATATTAAGGGTAAATACTAAGATTGCCTACACAGCTGATTTTAAACCTGTTACAGGAACAGAAAATGATTACAGATATAAAATCAGCCCTAAAAAGAAATCTGAGTATCCAGCAAAAAAGTACCTGCAGGTTTTCAATTCTGATAATGGATTTGTTCCGGGTTTAAGCATTATTGATATGGTTTTTAATACCGGCCCGGAGGCAATAAATTACTTATAAACAAAAAATGTTCATGCTAAAATAAAACCCACCCCTGCCCTCCCGCTTCTCCGCCGGTTGGCGGATA
>JAPLEC010000201.1 GCA_026391515.1 Bacteroidia bacterium
ACAGCATTACTGCCGGATGAGGTTCTGTCAAAACCAATTCCGATGCTGTCTGCACGGTTATAATAAACAGATGTCTGATCAGCTCTTCCCCTGTTGACCCATGGACCTGGGCCATAATGATGTCCAGCATACATCTGATGATGCAGCCCTATCGGAGTCATATAATTTACAGCAATTTCCCTTGAATTAAGCATCATTTTTTTGATAAGATTCACTGTCTCAATGTTATTTGTGAAGGTCATTTTTATCCATTCATCTGCAATATCCGTGGAATTTAAATATGGATCCCATGCAAGTCGCCCAAAAGCATACCAGTTTGCCTGTGCAAAGGGATGTCCAGTCCAATTTCTTGTATTGCCAATATTTGAAACACCAGCCATTGCTGTAAGCTGGTGATTTTCAAGGGTGCCATCAATAACTTTTACGACCAGCGATCCTTTGCCTTTTGCATAAGTATCTGATTTCAGACACTCTTCATAAAGAGGTGCAAGGAAAACAAGATGAACCGATGCACCAAGATATTCCTGTGTAATCTGGAATTCAGTCATCAGTGGAGTTTCAGGCATTGCACCAAAAAGAGGGTGGAATGGTTCCCTGGGTTGAAAATCTATCGGTCCGTTTTTAACCTGGATTAGAACATTATCCCTGAACTTACCGTTCAGTGGAACAAATTCATTATAAGCCTGTTTAGCCCGGTCGTCTGGTACATTATTATCATAAACAAATGCCCGCCACATTACAATTCCGTTATGTGGAGCAACAGCATCGGCAAGCATATTGGCGCCGTCGGCATGTGTGCGGTTATAATTCTGTGGGCCTGGCTGGCCTTCTGAGTTAGCTTTTACAAGAAACCCACCAAAATCCGGTATCATGGCATAGATCTCATCAACTTTGTTCTTCCACCAGGCAATGACTTCAGGATCAAGAGGATCGGCTGTTTTAAGCTTCCCGATTTCTATTGGTGCACTGAATCTTGCTGTCAGGTACACCTTTATATTATATGGCCTGAAAACATTTGCAATGGCAGCAACTTTGACAAGATATTCTTTTGTCAATATCAATGCATTTGCATTTACGTTAGTCAGAACCGAACCATTTATGCCGATTGAAGCATTTGCCCTTGCATAATCTTTATATCTCGGATCAATAGTATCCGGAAGTGCTTTCCAGTTCCACAGCGATAGCCCTGCATAACCTCTTTCTACTGATCTGTTAAGGTTATCCCAGTGGTTCAGGAGTCTTATTTTGGTTTTTGGTGAGCTCGTTATATTTAATTCCGACAAACTATTATGAGTCTGCATCAGCCTCAGCAGGTTAAATATGCCATATAAGACACCAGCATCCTGATTTGCTGCAATAACGATAACCTTTTTGTTTCTGTATTTCGTACTTATAATTAAGTAACCCTCTGTCCCCAGACTGCTAAACTTTTCATTCAATTTCATGGAAGCGATTAAAGGAGAACCAGCCGGAGTCCCGGCTATGATAATACCATTTTTCTTAACTGAACTGACAACAGGGACGTCACGGCCCAATAGTCCGTTCAGGCCAAGCTTCATTTCATTTTTGCATGAATTCAGAACCTGAGATTCGCCTTCAATTATCCATCCTGAGACGGATTTATTATACTGATTCAGCACAGCTTTGTCAGAAACAACATCATATCTGAGCCATAGTCTGTAGCCATCATCGGCTGATAATAATTTTGCGGAAAGAATGAAAATGAGAACAAGCACTAACCTGGTTAAATATTTCATGGATTAAGAGGGATTTATGAATCAGCATTGTTGTTTTTCAAAGATGATTGCCTGACTATAAGGTTATGTTTTAAGACAATGGTGCTTAAATTAGCTGTTTGTGAGTCTTTTAGTTTTGCAATCAGTGATGTGGCTGCAATTTCGCCGATCTCCCTGGCAGGATAATCAATTGTTGTAAGATTTGGCTGTATTACCTGGCTGATAGGTTCATTATTAAATCCTACGACGGCAATCTCTTCAGGGATTTTGATTCCGGCCTTTTCGAGTTCAACAATTGTTGCAACTGCGGTAGTATCATTAGCGGTGAATATACCGTCAGGTTTGGGCTTCATCCTGAGTATTTTTCTTGCTGTTTCCGTTCCAGCCTGCACGCTCATATCACTTATAATAACCATATTCTGATCGAAATCGATCTTATTTTCATCCAGAGCCTGTCTGTATCCGCGGTATCTTTCCGAATAGACATTTCTCAGCATGTTGCCACCGAGATAAATTATTTTCCTGCAACCCTGTTCGATCAGGTGTGAGGTTGCTTCATAGCCTGCCTTATAATTATCAATTATTATGCTCACACAACCATGACAATCCGCAACACGGTCAAAAAAGACCACAGGTATGTCTTTTTTAAACAAGATGTCAAAATGGTTCATGTTTTTTGTATCGAAAGCCAGGGATATCAGCAATCCGTCCACCCTGCTGTTAAAAAGTGTGGAAATACATGAGATCTCTTTTCTCCATGATTCCTGAGACTGGCTGATTATCAGCCCATAACCATACTCTGATGTAATTTTCTCAATCCCGGTTAATGCTGTCGCCATGAAATGACTGTTCAGCCTCGGGACTACTACACCAATTGTATTTGTATACTTCTGGCGGAGGTTGCTGGCAAATTTGTTGTGCCTGTATCCCATCTCTCCTGCGACTGTTCTTATTTTTTTTTTCGTTTCTTTCCGGATATGGGGATGGTCTTTTAATGCACGACTTATTGTTGAAGGGGAAAGATTTAAAGCCTTTGCAACATCGTAAATTGTAACTTCTCTGCTGCTTTTCACCATGAATAATTTTATAATCAAAAATAATAATAAATGACAGATCATGAAATTTCTTTCCTAATTTTTGCAATCGGTTGCAATATTTTGTTAAAAAAGCTAAAAGCTTTTGTAGTTTTGGAACTAATACAATACTTTTATCAGTGAATAGAGTTCTAAAGGAATCATTCTCTGTAGCTCTCTGTTATGTAATGAACCCCACCCCCTGACCCCTCCCCTTAAATTTAAGGGGAGGGGAGTAATGTATAGATAGACAGGGATTTCACTCCTTCCTTTATGCTTAAGGGAAGGAGCCGGAGGAAGGGTTAAGAAAAAATATAAGGAGTCTCTGAGAATAAAAGTGAAAAATGTATTTCAATGCGTAGATATCTTGCCGCAATTTTGTTTTTCTTTTACCTCGCCTTAAATCTAAAGGCCCAACCCACATTGGGAACCCAATCATTCATTTCATCAGAAAGCGGAGTATTTACCGTTTCAGCTGCTGGTAAATGCACTCCTTTACTTGTAAGCTCAAACGAATGGCCGGGAGTAATCAGAGCATTTAAAGATCTTCAGAATGATATAGTAAAAGTAACTTCTGCCGAACCAGAATTTTTTACTGATAAAGCTAAAAAAACAAAAGAGCTAATTATCGCTGGAACAATTGGTAAAAGTGCTCTCATTGATGAGCTGATCAAAAAAAAGAAAATTGATGTCAGTGACGTAGAAGGGAAGTGGGAGACTTTCTTTATTCAGGTTATCGACAAACCAATGAGGGGAGTCAAGAAAGCCCTGCTAATTGCAGGCAGCGATAAAAGAGGAACTATTTATGGTATCTATGAAGTCTCACGGCAGATCGGCGTATCGCCCTGGTACTGGTGGGCAGATGTTACGCCCGAGCATAAAAATGCACTCTATGCTCTGCCAGGGAGATATGTACAAGGCTCGCCATCAGTAAAATACAGAGGAATTTTTTTAAATGATGAAGCCCCTGACCTCACTAACTGGATAAGATGGAAATATGGCACAGTGAAACCAGGAGATAATCCTCCGATGCCAAATGGTGTTGCAAATTATGGCAGGGAATTTTATACCAGGCTTTTTGAGCTTCTGTTAAGGTTAAAAGCCAATTACCTCTGGCCGGCAATGTGGAACAATGCATTTAATGAAGATAATCCGGAAAATCCCGGGCTGGCAGATGAATATGGCATTGTAATGGGAAATTCTCACCAGGAACCAATGCTTCGTGCCCAGAAAGAGTGGGATCGTCGTTATCAGAGAACTATCGGCAGCTGGAATTATGCTAAAAATCCTGATGTGCTTGAAACATTCTGGAGAGAAGGAATCAGGAGGAACAAAAATTTTGAAAGCATCATAACAATTGGTCTGCGTGGAGCCAACGATACACCCATGGCTCCCGGCGGACCTGAAGCAAATAAAGCACTC
>JAPLEC010000153.1 GCA_026391515.1 Bacteroidia bacterium
GATTTATTAGTGAAATTATGCCTGATCTTTGTTACCCTGACATTGATATTTTCTTTCGGGAGATTGGAAACTGGTCTCATTGCTTCTATGCCAATGTTTGTAAGCTGGCTATGGACCCTGGGATTTATGGGATTGTTCGGACTAAAATTCAATATATTTAATATTATCGTCTCAACATTTGTATTTGGACTTGGAGTCGATTACAGTATTCTTATGGTGCGGGGAGTCTTGCTGGAATATAAATCCGGACAAAAAGAATTAGCATCCTACAAAACATCAATATTTTTATCTGCCTTCACTACTCTTGTCGGAGTAGGTGCATTGCTTTTAGCCAGGCACCCTTCTTTAAATTCAATAGCACTGATATCAATCTTTGGGTTACTTGCAGTGGTCGTGGTATCTTATACGCTACAACCGGTATTAATCAGGTGGCTCGTACAAAAAAATGGGAAGAAACGAGTTCGTCCGGTCACACTTGATAACCTCATATTTACAATTATAGCATTATCTATTGGACTCTTTCTGTGTGTCTTACTGAATATTTTACTTTTCCTGGTTCTACTTTTACCTGCATATTCAAAAGCAAAGAAGAAAATATTGCATACTATCCTCACCTGGTGCCTGAGAGTATCGTCACTGGCTCTGTTTAATATAAAGAAGAGAACAATAAATATTAGTGGAGAAGATTTTTCGACACCATCCGTGATTGTTTCAAACCATCAATCGCACCTTGATATACCTTTATTATTAATGCTCAGCCCGAAGATCATTATCCTGACAACCAAATGGGTGTGGAATAATCCGCTTTATGCACTTCTTATAAGGTATCTTGATTTTTATCCGGTTACGAACGGTTATGAACCTCTTATCGACAAGCTGAAGAAAAAAGTCGAAGAGGGATACTCCATCCTGGTCTTCCCCGAAGGGACCCGCTCACCTGATTCAAGCATTCATCGTTTTCATAAGGGCGCTTTTCTACTTGCTGAAAAGCTTGACCTCGACATCGTTCCGGTTATTATTCATGGTGCCGGCGATTGCATGAATAAAGGTGAAAATTTTATAAAGGGCGGAAACATTACAATTAAGATATTCCCCCGTATTAAAGCTACTGATACCAGCTTTGGCGAAGATTATCATGCGCGTAAGAATTCGATTCTAAAATTCTTCAGAAATGAATATCTCAACTTAAAGGCCGAACTCGAGACACCATCATATTTTCGCAGAAAGCTTATCGGCAATTACATTTATAAGGGACCTGTCCTTGAATGGTACACTAAAATCAAGCTTTCCCTTGAAAAAAATTATGAATACATAAATAATTATGTGCCTCGTGATGCAAGCATTGTTGATATTGGCTGCGGCAACGGACTGATATCCTACATGTTAAACTTTACATCACCAAAAAGAAATATCCTTGGCATCGATTATGACAGTGATAAAATTGAACTTGCCAGCAACTGTATCTCCAGGAACGAAAGGATAAACTTTGTTGCAGCGGATGCTGTCACTTATGATTATCCGTCAGCCGATGTTTTTCTGTTAAGCGATGTACTGCATTATATTCCTGAAGAGAAACAGGAAGAGTTGCTGACTAACGTTATAAAACATCTGAACCCCGGAGGAATTATTCTTATCCGCGATGCTGACAAGGATTTACAAAAGAGACATCTGGGTACCCGCTATACCGAGTTTTTCTCAACCCGGTTCGGCTACAACAAGTCGCTTGATAAGAAGCTTTTCTTTTTCTCAGGCAAGCAGATAACCGAAATAGCAAAAAGAAACAATTTAAGTGTAGAAGTAATAGATAATTCACTACTTACTTCAAACCTGCTCTATATTCTGAAGCGCTGATTTTATCAGTTTAGAATCTGAACACACCGCTGATCTTAACAGCAAATCGGTGGGCATCAGTATTTTTGAGATATGTAAGACGATGTATCAGATCGATCCTTAAAAATTTGAAAATATTTTCTATTCCGTATGACAGCTCTATATATGGTTTGTTATATGAAAGTTTATTAAAAGTGGTCGTCTGATTTCCATTGATTGTTTTAGCCAGAATTCCCGTTGGATTAGTATCGGGGTTATAAACACCATTCTTCTTATCATTGAAACTGCCAAATGCTGCATGGCCTGTAACTACTGTTCGCCACTGGAGCTTCTTTATCAGAGGGATCTTATTCAGTATAAGACCATTCATGTGATATGACATGAACAGTTCCAGAGCTTCATCTAGAACAAATTCACCGTAATTCATCAGGTTATAAGTCCGGTTAGTTCTGAAAAACGACTGATTCCCTGCCAGGGTGATTAACAAAGGATAGGGAAGCTGATCGTACATCTTTGTAAAGGTTAAATTGTACTCAATGTTCCCTAATCCCCCGAAATTAAAATTGTGGTAAATGTCAGCAACTAATTTGTTATAGCTGAAATCGCTGTTTAGCACTCCTTTGATGCCTCGGAAATATTCAAGAGTGAATACAGGGTATTTGTTGAAATTTACAGGGAATCTTCTGACTCCGTCAAGAACGTATGTTGCTTTGGGTTGATAGCGCAGGATACATCCGACCTCACTGGTTATATAACTTGCTGATAAATTTGTTTTTAACGGATCGGTATACCAGGCAAAATAGAAATCTCGGCTTACGGGACTGAACGTCTTACGGGTAAAGATCAATTTTCCCGACATTCCTTTAAAAAGGTCCGATTCGATCCATGATCTTATAACCTGTGACTTGTCCATTTTATCGGAACCTCCAAATGTGGTAGCGAAAGTAAGGAAGCTGCTCTGTGAATAGAATTCATCGAGCGCTCCGGCATTTTCGATATCATCTCTGTATTGGATTCCAAATTTGGTCCAGTGCTCTTTCGATAAAAATAACTCTGACTGAATGGAGCCTTTAAACCTGTTATCGCGTGTACCATATGCAAGATAGCCTTCGAGTATCAATTTTTTGCTGAACGCAATGTTGGTTCTTCCTCCAAGTCTGAAACGGTTTCCTTCAACATCATTATAATTATAGATCATAATCCAGGGACCTCCTTCAAACCAGCCGAAATTATAATACCCCTTTATCGATGCTTCAATCAGTTTGGCAGTAATCCTTACCCTATTATTTTTCTTAAGTGTATCAATTCTTTGAATGGCCAGACTATCAATCAGTTCCAGGGTATTTGCCCGGTTGGCGTTCCAGTAATCCTGATTAAAATCCCTTGAGTTATAATCTACCTTCAATTCTGAATTATAAAATCCGGGATCGAACGGATTGTCTACGATAATCTTTGATTTTTGTGAATAGTTAGTGACAAAAATATTAACTGCGTCGGCCATGAAACGAGTTTTTACAGGAAACCAGGCTCCTGAATCGGCAGGTTCATAGTCCTGCTGAATCTTAATCCTCTGGATGAAGTTCAAGTCGGCTTTCTTCGCTACTTCAACTGAAATTCTTTTTAAAGCGAAGGTGGTATCGTTAATCCATATAGTACCATGAAAAACAGGATCTTCCTCACGTTTCGGGACTACGTTTATTTCGTAACAATAATATTTATTATCAAGAAGTACAGTATCGGTAATATAGTATTTGTAGTATAAAAGGCCGAAGCGCGATACTGGTGAAATGAAACTTTTATCAATTATAGTTACTGTGTTATCGGGGAAATAGAAATTCTCCTGTTTGGTAACGAGCTGGGCGACGAGATCGGTATTTTCAAAGGCAATACCATCGGAGTTTGTCGCTTTAACATGGATAAATTCGCGTTTTGGTGATTTCAGATAATAGTTATCACTCAGTGATTCAGTTATATAGGACGGAAGAGCAGGTATATTTTCTTCACCTGTTTTCACTGAATATTCATTAAACTCTTTTAAGAAAGGTTTAAAGGTTCGTTCCTCATCGGGTTTATTGCTGAATTTCCTGAGGTACACTGTTGACCTTGAATAGTTTTCATATTGGTACGATGAAAGCTTTTCAATATTATTCCTTTCATTATTTTTCCAGACTTTTTTCAGAATAATATGAGCCGGATTTTCTCCTGGTCTCACCTTCACTTCCTGTAAAGTATATAATGCAGGATGAAGCTGAATATCAATAACCTGAACTGTATCACGATGAATCGCGATGGTCTTGGTATCATAACCTATAAATGAAACGGAAATGGAATCGCTTTTTGTCGTTCCGGAGAGTGTAAAATTGCCATTGAACTCTGTTTTGACTCCGATGACAGTTCCTTTAAAAATTACATTGGCGAAAGAAACCGGTTCAAAGGTCTGGGCATCAGTCACTTTCCCTTTTACCACAGTCTGACCTTCAAGAAATACAAAGGAAATCTGAGTCAGGATACAGATCAGTAAAAGGATTTTCCATCGGATTATTCTAAAAATTGAATACAATGAAGATTTTCTTGGTTGAAAAAAACTTGAACAGAAATTGATTAAAACATTTAAATATCAAAATTTGTAAACCAGAGAAAGTCCCTGGACTTTAGGATTACAGATTACATTCAGGGAAAGGTTCTGGAGCTTGTTCCTGTATTCATTTCCCTTCCGTTTACAATTTGCATTCATTGCAAGACCACCGGCAAACAGAGGAATCCCTATTTCAGCGCAAAGAACACCACTTAATAAAACTAACAGAGATTCATAATCATAATCTGTCGTATATAATGAATTATCTGTTTCTGGGGAATAGTTGTTTGCCCCAATTATTATCAATGCAGCGCCTCCGGCAGTAAGCACTCCGCCCCAGATTGCCATATTACTTCCAGTTGCTTGCAAACGATCATAGTGCTTTATTTTGCTCTGGTATTTGAATCTGAGGTCTTCCTGTCCTGATACACGGAGCCCAAAAGTTAAAATTGCCAGTACACATACAAGAATAAACTTTTTCATTGTGTTAAATGATTAAAGATTAATAAACCACACTAAGTTATAATGTATGATCCTGATTCCCAAAATTAATTTGGATATTTAAACCTTATTTGTTAATTTAGATTATTATTCAAATTTATCGTCTATGAAAAAATTATTAACTGTATTACTGATCCAGATGTTAGCATCCGGATTGATTTTAAACGCACAAAAAATTACTGTTCAGAAAGGTTCTTTTAATTTTATAAAGGGTCAAAAAAACTTGCTTGTAACCTACGACTACAGCAATATGTCTGTCGGAAAATTTGATAAGGAGGAAGATTATATTGCAGACAAAATGGCTGCCTATAATAAAGATGAGGCAGGGAAAGGAGAAAAGTGGTTGGCTTCATGGAAATCTGACAGGGAATCGCGTTATGAACCAAAATTTGAATCTTTATTTAATCAGTATGGATCAAAAATCGGACTTAGTGTAAGCAGAACTGCTACCGATGCACAATATGAAGTAAATATCCATACTGTATATACTGAATCAGGTTTTAATGTCTATCTGACGAGAAAACCAGCACACATTAACGCTGTAGTAACATTTAAAAATATTTCTACGGGCGAAGAAGTTGCTGTTCTTAAAGCCGATAACTGTCCGGGACGTGACGCTATGGGATATGATTATGACACAGGCGTCCGAATTGAGGAAGCATATGCCAAGCTGGGAAAAGCAGTTGCTGCTTATATAGCAAAACAGAAATAATTTTCAGGTACTTTGCGAACAGACTCCGTTAATCAAACAGGACAATATTATTTGATACGATTATAGTTTTTAAGAGGATTTGCATAGATATTAAGGAACAATTCTTCAATTGCTTTCCTTTCTCCTGCAAGTCCTCTTAATTCTTTTTCCATATATGCAAGGAAAGATTCTTTTTCAATGCCGGTATAAAAACTATTGTAATCGCTGCTGTTGTTCAACAGATCATGAGCTATATAATTATTCGGCCACAATTTATAATGTTTGTAAACTTCAGCATCGATCAGCTCGGCAAGCTTGTTTATTTTGTTGTTAAGAGAATCACTCTCATTAACCTGATCGAGATATTGACTTACCGGTTTGCCAATCGACATCTGTATCCGTCCCTTTTGCTGAGTAATACCGTTAATGATGCTCATCAGATCTTCCTCGGGTTTTTTCGTATAGCTTCCATTTTGTGAGACGGCAAGCAGCTCTTTTATTTTAGAAGCACAGCAGGGTTCATATTCATAGGAGATTATGAGAGGAACAATATTCAATTCTCTGAATGCATCAGTAAAGCTTCCTTTTGAGCTCATATTGAACATCTTAAGCAAACCTGTTTCCGTTTTATCATATCCGTTTTTTGTACGCCCTGGCCGCTGAGCAATCCAGATTGAAACTTTTTTCTTTGTAATGGTATATCTCAGATATGCTGATAATTTCTGAGAGTTTTTAAGAAGTTCAATTTTATTTCCTCCGCGGATCACCTTAAACATCCGGTTGACTTTGCCAAGGTCAACAATGAACTGGTTAATCATCAGATTACTGCCAAAAGTGATCTCTGAAGTAGAATGTCTATGGTCCAATAAAAGTACCTGGAGGATAGCTGAATCGAGCACAATATCGCGGTGGTTAGCAACGAAAAGGTAAGGTTTACCTGGAGTTAATTGCTCCCAGCCATCAGTTGTCAGCCCATTTGAAGTTTTCTTAACAATTGAATTCACAAGAGGATGCATAAAGCTAACCTGGAAATCATGGGCTGAATAGGTCGAGGCAAGTGTTTCTTTGATCTTGTTTTTGTCCTGAGCAGGAAATAAAAATTCAAGAATAACATTGAAATTAGGTTCGGAAATTATCCTTTTAAGAGCTTGATTTATTTCAGGATCATAAAAAGGACGAATATCCTCAAAATCTTCTTTTTTGAACATTTCCGGTTTAATTTTCTTCAAAAGTAATAGTATTTATCAATTTTACAATTCAGCATTAGTCATCTGACATGAAATGATAGGATCATTATCTTACAAAATAAATGGATAGATATTCCTAAAAGATCATTTGCGTTTTTTTTTAACTTTACCATCTTTATATTCTCTGTGTACTTTCTGAAGTGATGAAATACGATGTTGTTATAATAGGCAGCGGTCTGGGAGGTCTTTTATGCGGAAATATTCTGAGTAAAGAGGGCTATAGCGTCTGCATACTTGAGAAGAATAACAAACTGGGAGGTTCTCTTCAGACTTTTGGAAGAAAAGCCTGCATTTTCAATACCGGATTAAACTACACGGAAAGCCTTGATGAAGGCCAGATTTTACATCAGTATTTCCGCTACTTCGGATTACATAACAAACTAAAGCTGAGAAGACTTGATGAGAATGGCTTTGATATAATCAGCTTCAATGATGGTACCTATAATCTGGCAATGGGTATTAAAAATTATCGTGATACATTGTCAGGCTATTTCCCGAAAGAGAAGTCCGGCATCATAAAATATCTTGAAAAAATAAAGAATATCTGCTCTTCCATCTCACTTTATAATCTGTCTGATAAGCCATTCAATATTTTTGAATGTGATTCGCTGGGTATCGGGGCAGCTGATTTTATTCAATCAGTAATTTCTGATTACAGGCTGCAAAATGTTATTGCAGGTAATAATCTTATGTATGCCGGTCATAAAGAAAAGACACCTTTACTGATTCATGCTCTTATAAATAATTCCTTTATTGAAAGTGCATGGAGAGTTGTTGATGGCAGTCATCTGATGATAAATATTCTGGCTGAAACAATAACAAACAATGGAGGTTCAATTTTTAAGAATGCCAAAGCAGGTAAGCTTTTAACAGAAAATGGTTCCATAAAATCAGTAGAGCTGACGAATGGCGAACAGATAGAAGGCAAATACTTTATATCAAATACCCATCCTGAACAGTTATTATCAATGCTCAGCACTGTTAAGATATCAAGTGCATTTTCATACCGGATCAGTAATCTTGAAGACACAATTGGTATATTCACTCTCTATCTGGTTTTTAAAAAGAATTCATTCCCGTATCTGAACTATAACTTCTATCATAATAACCAGGATAATGTCTGGGTAGTTGGAAATTATGACAGGGCCAAATGGCCGCAGATGTATGCATTAATGTCCACAGCTACCTCGAAATCAGATTATTATGCTGAAAGCGCCTCAGTTTTAACCTATATGAAATATGATGAGCTGGAGCCCTGGAAAAATACTTTTACCGGCGACAGAGGTGATGATTATCTACAGTTCAAGAACGATAAGTGTGAGATGCTGTTAAATGCAATGGAGAAACAATTTCCGGGAATCAGGAGCTGTGTGGATTCTTATTATTCATCCACTCCATTGACCTGGCGCGACTATACAGGAACAAGATCAGGGTCAGCTTATGGAGTATTAAAGGATTACAACAAACCCATGGAATCGGTTATTCTGCCAAGAACTAAAATACCCAATTTGTTTCTCACCGGACAGAATACCAATGTACATGGTATCCTGGGAGTTACAATAAGCTCGGTTATTACTTGCGGAGAGATATTAAACATCCAATATTTGGTCAGAAAAATACGGAATGCATAAACAGATTATTCAGATTATTGTCCGATGAAGTACGATGTAGTTATTATAGGCAGTGGTTTAGGTGGACTTCAATGTGCATACATTCTAAGCATGGAAGGGTACAATGTTTGCCTTCTTGAAAAAAACAACCAGCTGGGAGGATGCTTACAGACCTTCAGGAGGAAAAACAGCATTTTCGATACAGGAATGCATTATATCGGCAGCATGGATGAAGGTCAGGTCCTGAATAATTTCTTCAGATATTTCAGGCTTACCAGCAAGCTTAAGCTGAAAAGGATGGATGAGAACGGATATGATGTCGTTAAATACAACGACAGGGAATACAAATTTGCAATGGGTTACGACAGGTTCACTGAAACCATGCTTCAGTATTTCCCGAAGGAACGCGAAGCACTGTTGAAATATACTGACAAGCTTAAGGAGATCAGCACAGCGGTCGACCTCTTCAATTTACGCGATACGTCACACCATCAAACCGGATACCTCGATTATTTCAGCGTCGGCATCGATGATTTCCTGAGCTCGACCACAAAAGACCAGACGCTTAAAAACGTGCTGCTTGGATTATCCCCTCTTTATGCCGGTATAAAGGAGGCGTCTCCTTTATATTTACCTATGATCATTCATTCATCATTCATCAACAGTGCATACCGCTTCATTGACGGAGGATCACAGATCAGCGACCTTCTCGCCGGATATATCACTGAAAATGGAGGTACCATAATCCGCAAGGCTGAGGTCACTGATTTCCTGTTTGAGTCTGGGAAGCTTAAAGCAGTGAAAATCAATAATTCAGAAATAATTGAAGGAAAGAACTTCATTTCAAATATTCACCCTAAAACGCTTCTTAAAATTGCCGGTAATGCTCCATTAAGACCCGCATACAGGAGCAGGATTGAAAGCACAGAAGAGACCATCGGAGTCTTTTCTCTCTACCTCTCGATGAAGGAAAATGCTTTTGAATACGTGAACAAGAACTTCTACGTGTTCAAAACCGATAACGTTTGGGAAGGTGCAAAATATACTCCGGAAAACTGGCCAAGGGGCTATATGATGCATTTTTCACCTTCCTCGAAAAATGAAAAGTATACCGATGCCATAATCATAAACACGTACATGAAATGGGAAGATGTATCAGCATGGGAGAAGACAACCGTTGAAAAGAGAGGCGATGATTACAGGGAATTCAAAAGAAAAAAAGCCGAAAAGCTCTTCGACGTTATTGAATCTGATTTTCCGGGAATAAAAAGCAAGACGGAAGCATGTTATTCTTCAACTCCGCTTACGTACCGTGATTATATCGGGTCTCCCACAGGTTCATTTTATGGCATGCTTAAAGACTTCAGGGACCCGCTCAGAAGTATGGTTATGCCAAGAACAAGCATACCAAACCTTTTTCTTACCGGACAAAATATTAATATCCATGGAGTTATAGGCGTCACTATCTGCTCTGTACTAACATGCAGCGAAATAATCGGAACACGATACCTTATTGGAAAGGTGCGAAATGCCTGAAAGATGAGAACCATTAAGAAAATATTAAAATGGGGGTTCCTGACCCTGGCAGCATTGATCATCTTTTTTGTGGTCTGGTTTCTGATAGTGGCAATAGATCATCCGCCAGAAGTGGCTGACAAGTCAGCCCTGGAGACAGAACGCCAGCAGGTCAGGGAGAATACATTCATAGTTGGCAACAACTGGCTCAGAAAGAGCGAATCCGGATTATGGGAAATGTATATTGAAGGTGATCCGTTCGAACGCGGGGTTGCTTTTGGCAAGCTGACTAAAGAGCTGCTCTTTTACCAGGAAACAGCATTTGTCGAGCAGATTAAAGAGCTCATTCCTTCACAGGGATATCTGAAATTCCTTAAATATTTTACTGCCTGGTTTAACCGGAACCTTGATAAAAATATCCCTGATGAATATAAAATCGAAATTTACGGCACATCATTTTCATGTTCTCCCTATTATAATTTTATAGTCACGGGATATCAGCGTCAGCTGAATTATCATGCTGCCCATGATATCGGGCATGCATTGCAGGGATTGAAAATGACGGGGTGCACCTCATTCTCATGCTGGGATGAAAAAAGCGCTGATTCAACATTAATCATCGGACGTAATTTTGATTTCTATGCCGGTAAGAAATTCGCAGAGAACAAGATTGTCTGCTTTTACAATCCATCTGAAGGCTACAAATTCATGATGATAAGCTGGGCTGATATGATTGGTGTCGTTTCAGGAATGAATGAAAAAGGACTTACAGTGACTCTGAACGCTTCAAAATCTTCCATTCCTTTCCAGGCATCAACACCTGTTTCATTGCTTGCCAGAGAGATACTCCAATATGCAGCAAACCTCGATCAGGCTTACACTATTGCTAAAAAGCGCAAACTGTTCGTGTCAGAGTCTTTGCTGATCGGTTCGGCAGCCGACGGAAAATCAGCGATTATCGAAAAATCGCCTCGTAAATACGATGTGGTTATTTCAGAGACAAACCAGATTATCAGTGCTAACAATTTTCAGGGAAAAGAATTTTTAAACGATAAGACAAACATCAGAAACATTCTTGGATCCGATAGTCAATACAGGTTTGATCGCGTAAACGAATTGCTGCTTCAGAAAGATGCAATAGATGTAACCAATGCTGTGTCGATATTGCGTAACAGACAGGGCAAAAGTAACGCTGAACTGGGAATGGGAAACCCCCTTGCTATCAACCAGCTGATAGCTCACCATTCTGTCGTTTTCAAGCCCTCGCGTCAATTGGTCTGGGTCTCAACTGCACCTTACCAGCTGGGTAAATTTGTTGCTTATGATTTAAATAAGGTTTTCTCATTAACAAAGGAACAGATTATTCAGAACCAGGAAATATATATCCCGGAATTGACGATTCCGGCTGATTCCTTCCTTTTTTCAAAAGAGTACATCGGCTATACAAAATATCTTGAAATGAGTACTGAATTAAAGGAATATTCGAAAACTAAAAAGCTATTACCAGAATCTTTTAAACAAGCTTATATTCAGACTAATCCGAATTTGTATCTCGTCTATTCACATCTTGGTGATTATTATTATGAAATAGAAGATTATACGCGGGCTTATAATTATTATCAGACTGCGTTATCAAAAGAGGTAGCAGGAATGGATCTGCGAAATGATTTAATCAAATTATCTGAAGAAACATTAAAAAAATCCCGTCATGCCCATACCGAAAATTGAAAAACAGAGCGCCAGGGAGATCAGGCTGTTTCAGGAAAAGGCGCTTACAAACCTTCTTCAATACCTGAAAAGAAATTCAGGTTTTTACCAGAGCCATTTTATTAAACATGCTATTAAGATTGACAAAATAAAGAATCTGGCTGACCTTTTGAACATCCCTCCTACCCATAAGGAAGATCTGCAAACAAGTGCTGCCGATTTTATTTGTGTGAACCATAATAAAATAATAGACTACCTTACTACATCGGGAACTTCAGGAGATCCTGTCACCTATGCAATGACAGAAAATGATTTAAAAAGGCTCGCATACAATGAATATCTGGGTTTCCAGTGTGCAGACTGCACTAAGAATGAAGTTTTTCAACTGATGACAACTATTGATCGCAGGTTCATGGCAGGAATGGCATATTTCCTGGGCTCCCGAAGGTTGAAATCGGCTATGATACGGGTGGGTAACGGTATCCCGGAACTGCAATGGGATACCATTAACCGTTTTTCGCCAACTGCGCTTATT
>JAPLEC010000308.1 GCA_026391515.1 Bacteroidia bacterium
GAGTACTACTCTTATGCCTTTTATAAAGGAGTGACTGAAGGTGGATCACAATGCTTCATGGCAGCTTATAATAAATATAATGGTATTCCATGTACTGTTCACCCGGTTCTGAGAGACGTAACAATGAAAGACTGGGGTTTAAGAGGGATTATCTGTACAGATGGAGGTGCCTTTCGACAACTTCTTACAACACACGCTTATTATTCATCTCTGGATGTTGCTGCTGCACAATGTATTAAAGCGGGGATTACTGTTTTCCTCGATAACTATATGGCTGCTCTGAAAGAAGCTCTGGGGAAAGGCCTGATTACAGAGAAGGAGATTGAAGAAGCAATCTATGGAAACCTGAGAGTATTGTTAAAGCTTGGACTTTTGGATAACTCTCCGCAAAATCCTTATCAGGAAATAGGTGTATCAGATACACTTAAACCATGGACGAAAAAGCAAGCTTCCGATCTTGTCAGAAAAGCAACAGAGGCATCGATTGTGCTGATGAAAAATGAGAACATGCTTCTTCCGCTTCAGGAAGAAAAAATTAAGTCAATAGCGGTAATCGGACCTTCTGCAAATTCAGTTATCTCGGACTGGTATGCAGGGACACCTCCTTATAAAATAAATATTCTAAAAGGTATAACAAACTTAGTCGGAGATAAAGTAACTGTCAGATATGCAGCGAGTAACAAAGCTGATTCAGCAATTATCGCCGCTAAAGCATGTGATGTAGCTGTTGTATGCATAGGAAATAATCCTTTGAGTTATGGACTTGGCTGGGGTCAAAACCATGTGGCCAGTGATGGCCGTGAAGAGATTGACAGGCAGGCAATTTCTCTTGAACAGGAAGATCTGGCAAAGCTTATACTTGCTACAAATCCAAAAACCATACTTGTTATTGTATCAAGCTTTCCTTATTCAATAAACTGGTCGAAAGAACATATTCCGGCAATACTGCACATCAGCCAGTCCAGCCAGGAGCTTGGCAATGCTGTGGCCGATGTGATCTTCGGGAGAGTCAGTCCGGCCGGTAGACTGGTGCAGACCTGGATAACGTCAATAGAACAATTGCCACCTATACTCGATTATAATATAAGGAACGGCAGGACATATATGTATAACAAAAATGCTCCATTGTTCCCGTTTGGATACGGACTTACTTACACAAGCTTCAAATATTCCGGATTGAATACTGACAAAAAAACATTGTCCGGGAATGATATCGTAAATATTAGCTTCAATATTCAGAATACCGGTAATTACGACAGCGATGAAGTAGCTCAATTGTATGTGAGTTTTCCTGAATCGAAAGTTGAGAGGCCCGGAAAAGCTTTGAAAGGATTTAAACGGGTTTTTGTACCTAAGGGAGGGACAGTTACTGTCTCCATTCCTATAAAAGCCGAAGATCTGCAGTATTGGGACATACACAAACAGAAATGGGTACTCGAAACCGGGAAAGTGAAGTTCTTTATCGGATCATCTTCTGTCGATGAGAGACTTAATGGAGAACTGGCAGTTAAATGATATTTCTGTATTGGTTTTTACACTTATTTTCATTATTTTTGATTATACCTCATTGAATTACTAAAAAATGAACAGCCCTGAAGTAAAGGCATTTATCCGGCAGCACGGCGCTCTATTCTGGTATATACCGGAAGATAAGAAGGAGGATATAAGTCCTGATGTATTGGTGGAGTTTGTTCTTAACTATGGAGATATGAAGGCAGTAAAAGAATTGTTTTCAGTATTTGGGATCCAAAATGTTGCAGAAGTGTTTTTTACTTCAATAAACATGAGCGAACGCAGGAAAGGTAATTATAATGAACTAACGCTAAATTATTTCACACTACTTTTCAATCGAAATGCACACAGAAATACTAACTGAGAAGCAGGTTGAACTTCTGAAATACATTGAAAAATTTCACAGGAAATTTTATCTTGTTGGAGGGACAGCTATAGCTTTTCATCTGGGACACAGAAGATCTCTGGATTTTGATCTTTTCTGTCAAACTGGTCTTATAAAACATCAGATTAGGAATAAATTAATTCAATTTCCCTTCAAACAGAAAAAGCTTTTTGAGGATACTGATCAGTTGCATCTTCTGATTAATGACATTAAAGTAACATTTTTCAGTTTCCCTTATAATATTCAGCATCCCTTGAAAGTAGGTAAGCTAATTTCTATTCCAACTCTTTTAACTCTTGCTTCCATGAAAGCATTTGCGCTTGGGCGTAGAGCGAAATGGAAAGATTATGTGGATATTTACTTCATTCTAAGAGATCACTTTACTATAGAAGAAATAAGTAGTGAGGCTATTAAAAATTTCAAACAGATGTATTCTGAAAAATTATTCCGCGAACAGCTTGCATTTCATAAAGATATTGATTATTCAGAGCCAGTCGAGTATCTTGTTACCATACCTTCCGAAGAAGAAATAAAACAGTTCCTGATTGATAAGGCACTTGATTTTGAGATTATAAATGCAGCTAAAGATTAAATAATTATTATTCATGAAGGGGAATAAGTTTTATTTACTGTTAATTCTGACTTGCTTTCTTTTTTGGCAAACAGCCAATTGTCAGGTTAAGAATGTTTTAAAAATAAATGGAACTCATTTTGAAATGAATTCAAAACCATTCGAATTTACCGGTATCAGTTTTTTCAATGCCATTTATAATCCCGAATTTAACAGTAGCGGGGAAGTGAGGAGGCAATGGATCAGAAAATTCAATGAGTATGGTATAAATGTTTTCCGTGTCTGGTGCCAGTGGGATAATGCCCGGGGATTTGTTGATTCTGGTAAGGACCGCACTATGTACCGTGTCGACGGCACACTTGTACCTGACACTTGATTATCTTTCACCTCACACTACCCGTGATGATAACCGACATTGGGAGGTAGCTGTTAAGGAGATAGAATATCTTTTGAAAAAGTATAATAAGCCTGTTGTTGATGATGAACCTGCAAGGAGGGGCACACCGCAGTTCGGAGGACCGAAAAACCCTGTTCTCCCTACTGACCATATAATCCATATTTATAAGTATGAAAAGCCGGCGGTTATGTTATTTATCATCACGACATGTTCCAGACAGGGTATGCCAGTGAAGCTGTTCCTCCTAATGGCATACCTGCTCCAGGCTTCAGCAAATATCATGATCAGGTGTTTGAATTCCTGAAGAGTAAGAAGCGGTATCTAAAATTTCTCAGATAAAAACCCTGACTCTATGTGCCAGCATACACCAGAAGAGCCAACCCTGCAAGATATGCCAGGAACATGAACAGTATCAGTGTGTTAACTGACTTAGTTGCTCCTTTGAACTCCTTCCAGATAAAGACTCCCCAGAGTGCTGCAACCAGTGTTGCTCCCTGGCCAAGTCCATACGAGATTGCAAATCCGGCCTTTCCTGATGCCAGGATGCTCATAGCCATCCCGATACACCAGATTATGCCTCCCAGGACACCCGTGAGATGCACCCCAAAGCTTCCTTTCCCATAATCACTAAACGTGAGCGTAGCTCCCTCTATTGGCTTCTTCATCAGGATGTAGTTGAAGATCAGGTTGCTGACAACTACACCAATGGCAAAGAAGAAAACTGCGGAATAGGGGGTCAGCTTCCCGAGCTCCGGGACTGCAAAATCGGAAACCATTGAGCTTGCCACAAACCTGTAAAAAAGCGACATAAGTACACCAGCTGCAACTGAAAGAAATATTCCCTTCCCCGAGACCTTCTGCATCGATGTGCTGTGTTTTTTGTATGCAACCGCATCGATAATGATTGCCGCAACAATCAGGGCCAATCCGGTAAACAATATTACAGGATCCCCTTTTGGTGCAGCTACATAATTGATTATTACACCTAGCGCAAGAGCTATTCCTACCCCTACAGGAAAAGCCACTGCCATTCCTGCTATTGCCATCGCTGCTACAAGCAAAATATTGGAAGCATTAAAAATGACTCCGCCGATAACAGAATTCAATATGTTTTTCGGTTCGGCCTGAGAAATATCTTTCAGGAAGCTTCTACCGTTCTCTCCTGTGCTTCCCAGAGTAAAGCCAAGCAATAATGCAAAGAGAAGAATGCCAATGACATAATCCCAGTAGAAGAGTTCAAAGCGCCATGATTTTCCTGCCAGCTTCTGGGTGTTTCCCCAGGAACCCCAGCAGAGCATCGTTACAATACAGAGGATGACTGCTAATGAATAAGATTGTGGTATAAACATGATATAAAAGATAAAAGATCAAAGACCAAAGATAAAATTAATGTTCAACCCCAAGGTTCCCATCCTGGGAGAGCCTGTCCCGACCAAAGGGCGGGAGGCATGGGGTGGGTTAATTATATTCTATTCAAACGAGGACTTAAAATTATCACTTTTTTTGGGTGCTGTTTTAAATATAGTTGCTCCTGTAATGTAAACTTTTGCACCTTCTGACTCAGAACGTTTTTCACCTTTAACCACCAGTTTTACAGTATGTTCCCCGGGCTGAAGATTAAGCACATGCCAGATACTGGCCGTGTGTTGCTGCCTGGCAAAATTATAATAAGTATCAATGCTGCGGTGAAGTGCCCTGTCAACATAAATGTCTGCTTTGCCGCCATCTTTGTACCAGTTTCCTTCAAGAGAAATCCCTGTTCCGACAAAAGCTATTTCAAGTTCATCACCGGTATTCTCAGCAAACATCGATTGTTTTCTTACCTGCTTATCCCTGCCTGTAATCTCGAATGCCTTCCACTTACCTTTGAATGACCAGGCTTTCTCATCAAAAACAGAAACCCTTTTATCAAAAACAACATTCGGGAATGATACTTCGAGCTTCGGTGCAACAGGGATCTGTGTTCTTACAAGTACCTTTTTGTAAGTGACCTTACCACCCTCCTTTGAAATAAGGTCAAGAGCATATTTATAGGTGCTGGTAACAGCCGAATTAAATGAATATGAGGTGTAAATAAAAGTTGAATCGCCCAAAGCTTTTACACCTTCCTGCATTTCATGTGGCAGACCGCTGAATCCTTTGATTACTCCAAGAACTGCAAGAGCATTCGAAGGATTGCAATCAGAATCCTGACCGCAACGGGTTGTTATTTCAAGCGTTTTCAGCGGATCTCCTTCACCATAAAGCAGACCCATGACAATATAGGCACCGTTCATTTTTGCATCAATATTGAAACTCGAACCGGCACCGCAAATATCAACATCACCCCATTTATCTTCAAGCTCTTTCCATGATGCCTGCCAGTCGGCAGGATATTGTTTATGCAACTTGAGTATATCTTTAATAATCTTGTAATAGTCGCTTTCTGAAGGAATAGAAAGAAGTGCTTTTTCGATAATTTTATGGATGTCTGATTCGAAATAAGCTTCCGTATAGAGTGCTGCAACGAATATCCCACCATAAACTCCATCACCGTAATTCATTATTCGTCCGATCTTATCAGCAATGACAGATGCAGTCCGCGGCATTCCAGGACACATAAATCCTATATAGTCTGCTTCTATCTGAAAATCAATATCATCTGCATGCAGATTGTATTCCGGGGTTCCTGAAAGCGGAGCAAAAATGCTATCATAATAATTTTTTCTTGCCTGCATGTTTGCATGCCACAGACCATAACCTGCTTTGGCAAACATTTCCTGGAATTTTTTAGAAGGAGCATCAATGCCATACTTATCCATCGACATCAGGAAAGTCAATTGAACATAGATATCATCCTGCCACATGCTGCCCTTGATATCTTCAGGCTTCCATTTTATAGAATCACTGTAGATCTTTCCCTGAGCTCTGAACTCTGTAGGAGCACCATAGGTTACACCGATCATCTTGCCAGCCCAGCCACCGGCGATCTTATCTTTCAGAACTTCTGATCTGATATTCCGAAATTCATTTGATTTATTTCCACAGGAACATAGAATTAATAAGCCTACAAAAAAGATTGATGTAAAAATATTTCTCTTCATTTTCTATTCTATATTTTTTTTAAAAACTTATTATTAATTGCGTAGCATGGTAAGTTTTTTTGAAGTAAGAACATCAGAACAATCGAATGTTGAATGCAGAAGTTCTTAATTGAAACCTCCCCTCCAGACTGGCTCCTTCGCTAAAATTGCCCACCGGGCAATTTTTTAACGCTCGGCCCTGTTTGTTCTTCATTATTAATTCACTTGCGTCCCTTCAGAGTAGCAGCAGGGATGACCGGTACATGCATCATTCTGTCTTCAATGAATCTGGCCATCTCTGGCACCGGCATTTTCTGAATGACATAGGAATGTTTCCCTTCCGGGTTATCTTCCCATTTATTACTGCCGTCAGGATTTACTTTTATCGTTCCCTTTTTTATATCAAAGAATCCTTCCGTACCATAAACACCGATAAGTGCAGCAGTCTCATCCCAACTCATCCTTCCGAACCTGTCCTCTTCTGATAATGGTATACTTATACGGAAAACATCTTTAATCGGACTGTCTTTAATATCAGAGGAGATTAGTCGCAATCCGGTACGTATTTCCCATCCGATTTCAAATCCGGTAAAAATTATCTCTCCCGGCCAGTTATCGTAAACATATTTTGAGGCAGTTGAATCCATGAAAATATTAAATTCTTTTCCTTCAGGAAACCTCCCGGCCATAGATACCAGCTTCTTAACCTTTTTTGAAACAAGCACTTCTCCTGAAAGGGGACTGAAATTATCCGGCTTCGATTTAAGCAGATTGTTAAGATTGGTCAGGAAGCCGACTGTAACAATTGTTACACTTTTATCGGGTTGTTTATTAAGAATTTTTCTGTAAATGGCTACAGCATCAGTGACTTCTGAGGTTGATCTTAAAGTATGAGGATATTTTGCAACTATAGAATCAGCCCAATGCTGTGAAGAACCAAGATTGACTCCGTCTGATTTCGGGGCACCGATCTCAAGATATGGTCTTCCGAAGTAGGTGTTTATCACCTCTATTGATGGTGCGACAAGTTCATGTTTATTCGATGAAACAGTAGCCAGTATTTCTACTTTTCCGCTATCGGCTTCTGAATGCAGAAAGGCAAGTGCTCCGACATCATCATAATCGGGTCCGAGATCAGTATCGAAGATAATTTTAACAGGTTGTTCTTTTTGATTCGAACAACCGTATATCAAGAGAAGGAAAGTAACTAAGAGTAAAATTTTATATTTCATTCCTGTATGGCGCTGATGCCTGTGCTCCCAGACGAGTGACCGAGATTGCTGCAGCACTGTTTGCGAACTCTGTTGCCTCTTTAAGGTTTTTTCCCTCAGCAATTGCTACTGCCAGAGCTCCGTTAAATACATCACCTGCGGCAGTCGTATCGATTGGTGTGACTGTTTTCCCGGCAACCATTCCCGTATAACTTTCAGATTTTAGGTAAGCACCTGCTGCCCCCATGGTTATAATGACATTTTCGACACCTCTCTTACGGAAAACCTCTGCAGCAGCTTCAGCAGTTAGCTCATCATGCACTTTTATTCCTGTAAGTATTTCAGCTTCAGTTTCATCCGGTGTAATTAACCATGTATGTTTCAGAAGGTAATCGTGTAATTTCTGTGCAGGAGCCGGATTAAGAATCACTTTTATTCCGCTTCCTGCTGCTGTAAGTGCAGCATATTCCACAGTCATTAACGGAATTTCAAGCTGAAGAAGTAAAATCTCAAATTTCCCCGGTGTAAAGTGATTCAGGGATATATCTTCAGCCAACAGATTTTCGTTTGATCCGGGAGCAACGACAATGTTATTTTCACCGATTTGATTAACAATAATTAGTGCAACACCCGAAGGAAATTTGTCATCTTGTGCTATGTTACGGATGTCAATTCCTTCTTTCTTAAACACTCCCAGAGCCTGTTTGCCAAATAAGTCATTCCCGACCTTTGTAACAAATGTTACTTTCCCTCCAAGCCGTGCAGCTGCAACTGCCTGGTTGGCTCCTTTACCTCCGGGATTCATGAAAAATGTACCTCCCAGGACTGTTTCTCCCGGTGATGGCAGCTTATCAGTTTTAATTACCATATCGGTATTTGAACTGCCTATAACAAGAATTTTTTTCATAACGATTTTCTGGGTTTGAAGAATTAAATATCAAGTTTCTCGTATTAATATCCCACTGTTTCTCATTTCTGAAAACAGAAACCTGAAACATGGGAAACGATAACAAATAAAAATACTATTTTATCCTGAACAGTTTAATGACTTTCTATAAAATCTTTTCTTATCGGGCTGAAACTGTCGAAAAATCAATCATGGCTTTCATTACCCCATCCCTGTATTCAGCAACAAGGTCGAAAGCCTCTTTGGTATTTTCGAACCGAAAGCGATGAGTGATCATATTCTTTACTTCGATCTTGCCGCTTTCCATCAATGCGAGAGCAGTCCCTGTACAATCCACCTGTCTCCGCACGAATTGAAGCATTATCTCTCTGCGCCGGGTGTTTTCAACATTTATCGACCACCTGTCAAATTCAGGAATACCTACAACCATTATCTTTCCACCCGGTTTCATGATATCTACAGCCTGGTCGAGGGCTTCCTGCTGGCCGCAACATTCAAATACAACATCCAATCCCAGGGGTTCTTTTTGCCTTATCTTTTCTACTATATTCTCTTTCAGAGGATTACCTGTATATTTTGCACCTTCTTTGGAGGCAATTAACAGTCGTTCATCGATTTTATCAGTAACATAGATATTATCAGCTCCTTGTGCTCTGGCAGCAAGAAGAACGCTAAAACCTATCGGGCCAAATCCAAGTATTCCTATTCTTAGTCCTTTTACGTTACCTGATTTTTTAACAGAATAGATCCCAATAGCAAGAGGTTCTGATATTGAACCATGATCGGGAGTAAGCTTTTTCGAAAGCAGGAAACAGTTTTCTTCAGGCATCACAATGTACTCCGACAGACATCCTTCAGCCTGTCCGGGACAACCCAGGAATTTTAATTTCCTGCATGTATGATACCTTCCGGCAAGGCATTGATCGCATTCCCGGCATGGCATAGCCGGCTCAATCGCAATTACATCGCCTGGCTTTACTTTTTTTACCGCTTCTCCGGTTTCAACAACAACACCTGCTCCTTCATGCCCCAAAGTGAAAGGGTACTTTACCTTCTGTGAGCCAATATTGCCTTGCGTATAGTAATGCATATCAGATCCGCAGATCCCCAGAACTATCATTCTGATCTTTACGTCTTCAGGATTCGTGATTACAGGATCAGGAACATTTTTCATTTCCATTTGTCTGATCCCCGTTAGCATCATTACTTTCATGATTATTTATTATTTTAGCTTATCAAAGATAAAATGTTTAATGAGAAAAATTTATGGAATAGGTGAGACTGTTTTTGACATCATTTTCAAGGATGGCAGATCCCAGGCAGCCAAACCGGGAGGTTCGGTACTTAATTGTGTCGTGTCTGTCGGCCGGATAGGATTACCGGTACATTTCATAAGCGAATTTGGTAAAGATAATGTTGGAAACCTGGTCGATAAGTTCCTGAAGGAAAATGGTGTAAATACCTCTTTTGTAAATCGTTATAGTGATGCGAATACAACTCTGGCGATCGCTTTTCTCGATAATAAAAATGATGCATCTTATACATTTTATAAAAACCATCATCCGGATAAATCGAAAACAGCTTCACCTTTAATTAAAAAAAACGATATTCTTCTTTGTGGATCATACTATGCTATCTGGTCCGAAATAAGGACCAGATTTAAGAATCTTGCAATCCGTGCAAAAAAGAAGGGAGCTCTTGTGATCTATGACCCGAATTTCAGAAAATCACATCTGACTGACCTGAAAAAACTCAAACCTCTGGTTATAGAAAACATGCAAATGGCTAATATTGTCAGAGGATCAAATGAAGACTTCAGGAATATTTTTGGAGCAGACGATGCAGACAAAGCATATAAAGCCATAAAGAATTATTGTCCGAATCTTGTCTATACGGCAAATACAGAAGGTGTTTACGTTATGACACCGGGGTTTTCAGGTAAATTTCCGGTAAGGAAGATCACCCCTGTAAGCACAATAGGAGCGGGGGACAATTTTAATGCCGGGATAATATGTTCAATTTATCAGAGTAAAATTAGCACTGAACAGCTCGATAAGCTGACAGAAACAGAGTGGTCAATAGTGATCTCCACAGCTGTCGATTTTGCAACTGAAGTGTGCATGAGTTATGAGAATTATATTTCAAAGGAATTCGCAACGGAATTCAAATCTAATTCTTAAGTGTTTTTCTCTGTGTCTCTCTGTGACTCCTCTGTGTAACTCTGTGTAAGTTTTTCTTTAAGGTTTTTAAGAACTTACACAGAGGAAAACCTGAGAAGCACAGAGTTCCACAGAGGATTTATTATATAGGATCAGCATGTGCAAGGATGTATTTTTCAGCCTCAAGAGACCAGATATAGTCGTTTTTTGAAACAATCTCATGCAAACCAGCAAGAAAAGGATCTGTTTTTCCCATTTCTCCAAGCTTATAAAGTGAAACCAGCGGCATTGATATATTGGTGTAAATCAGCTTTTTGCCGCCAGGGATCTGCGGCAGGTTCAATGTAGCGTCAATAACTGCATCAAGACCTCCTACATGAGTTATCATAACGGCCGGATTAATTTTCCCTTCTCCCATCAGCTTTAACGATTCGCGCATATCATCAGTGTTCCCGCCAGATGTGCCGACGATATGGGTAAATGCATAATGTACATTGTAAAAGTTAAACTCTGCCTTGAACTCAGGGTCCGTGGGACCGGCAAAGAAATTCAGACATCCGTCGAATCCAAGAATTGCATCACCCTGTTCAATAACAGGTTTTACAGGTGCAAAAATGAAAACATCGTCATACCCGGTTCCTCCTGATAGCTCTCTTAAATGTTTTTCAGGGTCATTTATTTTTGCAGTGTTAACATAAAAAAGCCTGACACCTTCTTTTGCAGCATGTTCCGGAGTAAAAAGACATGCAGCGCGCGATAACCTGCTATCGTCTACGTCAGTTACAACAAGCAGTCCGGGTTTCCGATCCTGATGCAGCGCATAATCAATAGCACCAAGCCCCATCGGACCGACACCGGCCAGTATTGCCATTTTACCGCCTTTCCGAATACCCATTTCATGTTTATACGTTCCGGGTGGAATATGGTAGCTTGCATGAAAAGCTCCGATAATGCACGACATTGGTTCTGACAGAGAAGCAGGGAAAAATGCTTCTCCGTCATATTGAAGGAGGCAATCTGCTTCCATCACAATATTCGGAATTATAATATGCGTTGCATCACCGCCGATATATCTGTAAGAATATCCGGGTGCATCGAGAGAACCTGTCTGAGCCATTGCCGGCTGAATTGAAAATTTCTGTCCTTTGCGAAATTTATGTTTCCATTTTTTGCCGACATCAAGGATAACACCCGCAAATTCATGTCCTATAATTGTGGGATTTATATAGATATCATCAGGAACCCGCTTATGGTCAGCGCCTTGCAGAGAAGCTTTATGAGACGACATGCAGATGCTGTCGGATATGACCTGTGCAAGGATCTCATTGTCTTTCATCTCAGGGAGGTCAAACTCCTCAAGCCGGAGATCCTTCTTTCCGTAAATCCTTACTGCTTTTGTCTTCATATTTCTGAATTTTTCTTTCTGTTGCCGGTTGCCGGACGCCTACCCCAGCATCACCTGCCCACCTGTAACCGGAACCGCCTGACCTGTTTCATACTCCTGATCCACAATATAAAGCAAGGCTTTCATTAAATCTTCCAGCTTGCATCCTCGCTTCATCGGAACCTTGTCCTCGTAGAATTTTTTTACATCTTCAATTGTTTTTGCTCCCGGCACCTTTCCTGTTTTCAGATATTGCACAAAAAGTCCGTTATGAGGGTCGGACCATAAGGGCCCTTCATAGAAATTTCCCGGGCAGATTGAATTGACCTTTATCCTGAAAGGAGCAAGCTCCATCGCAAAGGACTGTGTCAGACCGATTCCTCCGAATTTAGCTCCCGCATAGGCAAAATTTTTATTGCTTCCGCGAAGACCTGATTTTGAATTAATCTGGATAATATCAGTAAAATGGTCAGGCTTCTCCAGGTTCTGCAGCTTCATAACCTCTGCAGCATACTTGGCACAATGATAATATCCGTTATAATTAATTCCGGTGGTTTTTGAAAATACATCAGGCTCCATTTCGTCAAGACCTCCGGCTTTAAGAACACCGGCATTGCTGATCATAAGATCAATACCGCCGAATTCATTTACAGTAACTGCTATGAGATCTTTAACTGAAGAAGAATCAGAGACATCTGTTTTTACAAACAGTGCTTTGCCCGATGATTTTTCATTATTTAATTTTGATACGAAAGCAGTTCCTTCTTCCTCATTTAGATCAGCGACCACAACATTGAGGTTCATCCTGTACAGCGCTTCAGCTATTCCTGCACCGAAACCCTGTGCACCTCCTGTGACCACAGCAATTCTATTTGCGAGCTTATTTTCCTGATTTCCCGATTTTGAAATTTTTCTCCTGTAATTTTCAACCTCCCATTGATCAATAAAAGAAACCTGCTCAGGTGTCAGGAATTTTATTCCGCCACATTGCAAGGCATAATGACAAATTTTTATAAGGTCTTCATAAACATCCAGTACAGATTCAGCAGCAGAATAGCTTTCGTCAATTGCCAGAATTCCCATATCCTTAATTACAACAACTTTCGGATAGTAACCATACTCATTCTTAAAACGGGGGAGCTGGTTTCTGAAAGAATCGAGGATCTTTTCTGTAGTTGAAGACTGTTCAATATAAAGAAATCTTGTTTTACAATAAACAATAGCATCGGGAATAAGAGGCAGTGAAATTTTATGGAACTCCTGGTGATTTGTATAATACCTGGAGATCAGTGTGTTATGACGGAATCTGATAACTTTTGATTTTTCTTCGGAAAGCATCATTCGTATTCCGGGCAGCACCTTGTGCAATAATGGATTATAAGGCAGCTGTTCAATTTCTGTAATTTGAGGGATCTGCTTTTCTATTGTGGTGATAATTTTTTTATAGATTTTCTTTATTTCATCTGTCATATCGGCACCGATAAAAACGCCATGGTTTTCGAGGAAGATTATTTTCGGATCGTTTTGAAACTTTTCACGGTAATCAAAAATCTCCTTTTCAAGCTTTTTAAAAAGTGTATAACCGGGATCGGTGTATGGAACGAAAAGCACCTTATCATCAAAGAGCTGCAGCGTCAGGTTTTTTGCATTCCGGCTGCAAAGCACTCCGTTAATCAGGGTAGGATGAAGGTGAACCACATATTTATAGCGTATCAGATCGTGCAGGGATGTCTCAACTGATGGACGCTTATTCTGTGATGGATCGGTAATACTGTTATTCAGGTCTGTCTTAATCTGGTCTTCCCTTATCACCGGATCATCAGAATAAACTTTATGTGATATTTCCTGAAGCTTTTCCCTGTTCAAAGCAACGAGACCATCTTCGGTAAGATCGGCCAGCGTATGTCCGCTTGCCTTTACCCATATGGTTTTTTCGTCTTTATAGGATGTATTCCCACCGCCGGCAATTACGAAGTTCTTATCAGCTCCGTAATGCCTTGATATTTCGATCAGATCCTTAATTTCCTGATTCATATTCTTTTCTGTTTAAATAATATTCTATGACTAATTGTCCGAGTTTGGCCAGTTCATTTCTTTGACCTATGCTCAGGGTCCCATCGTCGAGTACATAACCCTGACGATCGTG
This sequence comes from Bacteroidia bacterium, assembly GCA_026391515.1. Lineage (GTDB taxonomy): Bacteria > Bacteroidota > Bacteroidia > Bacteroidales > VadinHA17 > LD21. Next base: position 13,735 of record JAPLEC010000308.1, read on the forward strand.
TGCCCTAAGATACTGATGTGCAGCAATAACACATGCTCCATTCCAGGAAATCTTTTTTAAAGATTCATCAAGAGATACAGATCCTCTTGCTGTCACGGCTATCGGAGTGAGCTCGGGAGTGTTATGCTCAGTTCCAAAGGTGATGACAAAACCTTTTTCATCGAAAAACTCAACAAAATTCTTAAGAACTGAAGAATCATTTCTTCCGGGTATCAGTTCAATACATCCGATGCCGAGAGATGAAAGTGTTTTAAAAAGCTTTTCTGCATCTGCCTCAAATTCAGTATATTTGCCCGAGGCATCATCCAGAAGAACAGGGTAACAAGGGATACCACCGGCTTTGATAATTATCTTAATTATTTTTTTAAGTTCCAGGAAAGAGCTTTCATCCTCTTCAACAAAGGCAGTACCACCGGCTTTCAGCAAATTCGACCTGATCTCATTTTCAAGTGCAGCCGGATTGCTCATTCCTGTCTTTGATTGTTTCCCACCATAAAGAGATTCGATAAATCTTAGCTGATTATCTGTAGTGTCATAGTTTTCAATTGCAAGATACCTGACTGCTTTCGCAAGATGCCGTTCGCGGACAAGATTATGTGCAAATTTCTTTTTTATGTCTTCATATTTAATTGAAAGCGAGGGATTTATTTGTTGAATCAGATTATTCAATTTGCCAATCATAGCTTTAATCTGGTTCTGGCTCTCTTTAATAACTTTATTAAGCTGCCATTTCTTTATCCAGGTTAAATCAAAAGGATAGTCAAGCCCTTTACCGCTGAAATATATCCTGCCGGGATTGTTTGGATCATTTATTCTTATGCCTTTTTTTTGTTCTTCCTTAAGAAGGCCAATAAATTCAATATTGAACAGCGGGAAAATATTATTCTGAAGACAACCAATATTGAATGCTTCAAATCCGTCAGTCACAAAAAAATCGTTAATCCCGAGAACAGTGACCTGTTCATCTTTCGCCATTGTAAATGCTGTTTCCAGCCTGTCGAAGGCACTGAAAGAATAGGGTGTATGTATATGGCCGTTAACCTCCCTGTATTCAGGAAGATTTATACCATTCATCCTTTTTTTCAGTTCATCGAACCAGGGAATTTTGGATAGAAAATTTTCCTTCACCTATTTATTGTTTTGTATCTGTTATAATATAAGAAATATATAAAGTTAAATATTACCAGTTGATCGCTTCTTCAGGTACTTTTTCAAGAGATTCGCAAATCCAGTCAGCTTCATGAAGCGAAGATCTGTCGAATGAAGTGGTCAGAGCCAGACATTTGCAGCCGGCAGCTTTTGCAGCTTTTATACCGCTTACAGCATCCTCGATAACAAGGCATTCCTCAGGTTTCAGACCGATTTTTTCAGCTGATTTTAAATAAATATCAGGGAATGGTTTCTTGTTTTCGACATCTATCCCGTTTATTGTCGCATTGAAAGTTGAAGCAGGTATTCCAATTTCCCTGAGGTTAGCCTCCATTTTTACGGTATCAGCGCTGGTAGCGACAGCAATTTTAAAACCCCTTTGCCTGCAGTAATCAACAAAGTCACGTGCACCGGGTAATGGCTTCAGTTTCCCCTTTATTATTTTCTGATAAATTTCGTAAGTTCTTGCTTTTACCTTTTCAATATCGACTTTCAGATTGTATTTCTCGGCGACTCCTCCGATATACCTGTTTTCACCGGTACCCACAAATGGCTTAAAATCTTCAGACTGGACTTTTAATCCAAACTCGGAGAACATAATGATGGCAGCTTGGCAAATGAATTGTTCTGAATCTGCAAGAACTCCGTCCATATCAAGAAGAACGCCTTTTATCATCGGAACATTTTATCAATTTTACGGATCTCTAATGCACTCAATGCCCTTTTCTTACCGTTCATTTTTACAATCAATGTCATTTTTGCTGCATTTTCAAGGACCTCCAGTTTATCAAAGGCATGTAAAAGATCCGATCCTGTTGTAAGAACTCCATGGTTTTCAAGCAGAAGAATATCAGATTCCAGGGCATTTTGTGAAACTATTTCAGCAAGTTCTTCAGATCCCATCAGAGCATAAGGTACAAACCTGGGTTCGCCGCAAATTGCCCTCGCTTCAGCAGTCAGGCTTGTATCGATTGTAGTCTTCATTGCCGTAAATGATGATGCAAATATCGGATGGGCATGAATGATTGCCGATACTTCTTTATTTCTTCTGTATATTTTAATATGAAGTGCAGATTCGATTGAAGGTTTAAGGTCAGGAGTGAGATTCTCTTCCAGTAATGACATCAAACCAACCTCCTTCCATTTCATCCTGCCTTTATCGGTAGCGGATGGAGTAATAACTACTATATCGTCCGATATACGCAGACTTATATTCCCTCCGGAAGTTGTCGTAAGCCCTTGCTTGTAAAGACGACGCATAAAACGGGCAACCTCTTTCCGCTCTTTTTTGTATTTCAGTTCTTTCTTCATACTATATTTTTAAATTCAAACTCTGAACCCTGAACCCCACCTTCGCTACCTCCTTCGCTAAAGCTCCGGAGGTCAAAGAAAGCTACGGCAGGCAAGCTTGAACCTTTCACCTTAAATAAGATCCATAACCCCATTTAAAACATATTGCGGACGATATGGAAATTTGTCAATATCATCACGCTCAGTAATTCCACTGAGAACCAGTAAAGTATCTATTTCAGATTCCAGTCCGCATCTGATATCTGTATCCATCCTGTCGCCAATAACTATTGCCTCTTCTCTTTTTACTCCAAGCTTTCTGAGTGCTATCCGCATCATCAGCGGGTTAGGTTTCCCGACAAAATAAGCTTTTTTCCCGGTTGCTATTTCTATCGGTGCTATCAGAGCTTTGGTTGAAGGAGTAATTCCATTTTCAACCGGCCCGCTGACATCCGGATTTGTACCTATAAGCCTTGCACCTCTCAAAACAAGGTTCACAGCCAGCTCAATTTTTTCAAAATTATATCCATGAGTATCGCCAACTACGACATAGTCCGGATTTACATTATTAATTGTATATCCTACACTATAAAGTGCATGAATAAGTCCTGCATCTCCTATTATATAAGCGCTTCCATTAGGTTTTTGGCTTGCAAGAAAACCGGCTGTTGCGAGAGCGCTCGTATAAAAATGGTCTTCACCTACAGTTATTCCAAGTCTTTTCAGCTTCTCATGAAGCTCTTTTGGTGTCCGTTCGCTGGCATTGGTAAGAAACAAATATTTTTTACCGCTGTTTTCAAGCCATGCAAGAAATTCGTCGACACCTGGTAATAGCT
>JAPLEC010000272.1 GCA_026391515.1 Bacteroidia bacterium
TATGGTTAGTTATTTATTAAAATTTTGTCATTTGTCAGTATCTATTCCATTCCCGATGTAAAAATCAAGATGCGGAGGCTGGTTTTATGCAACATTCTGTCAAGCAACAACGAATTTTTTAGTCATTTAAGGCCTGGTATACAAGAGCTTTAAATTTACCCTGAATTTCAGAATGACTTAATGGGAATTGTTGTATGAACATTAGGCAAACCAGACGTTCTTTGGGGTCGGCCCAATAAATAGTTCCTAAAATACCACCCCATGAAAATGATCCTTCAGAAAAGCCAAGTACAGCTTGTCCATTTTTTGTAGTGATCTGAAATCCAAGGCCAAATTTATCCCTACCCAGATTTAAATCGCCGATCTGATTAGTTGTAATTAATTCTACGGTACGTCTTGAGAGAAGCCTTTTCCCATTATATTCCCCTTTGTTCAATAACATCTGCAAAAATGTTGCATAATCTTTAACAGTTGAACTTAATCCACCACCTCCTGAAAAATAAGTACCTTCCACCAGAGGAAAATTCACACTTACACCCGGGACTGTCTGATCTGTCGCTTTTACAGGATGATGTTTATCATCTTCGGTATAAACAGTGACCAGCCTGTCAAATTTTGACGAAGGCAAATAAAAATATGTATCGGTCATACCCAATGGTTCGAAGATATGCTTCTGAAAATATTGATCGAGACTCTCACCAGATAATACCTCAACAAGATAGCCAAGGACATCCACATTTAATCCATAAGTAAATCTCTCTCCTGGCTGGTGTTTGAGGGGTAATTTGCCCAGTGCCCTGATTTTGTCACCCAGTAATATTTTATCACTTACAAAACCGCTCGGAATACCTGATTTAGCATAGATAGCTCTCATTTTTTCAGAACCGATAACTGCATAATCAATCCCGGAAGTATGGGTCAAAAGATCTCTTATTGTTATTTCACGGTTTGCAGGGATAGTAGTATAAGTAGTATCCTTTTCATTAAACTGGTCGAGAATACGGGGATTAGCAAATTCCGGGATATATTTTGAAATCGGGTCATCCAGGAGAAATTTTCCTTCCTCAAATAGCATCATTACTGCGATGCTGGTTATGGCTTTTGTTTAAGAAGCTATACGAAAAATATCGTCTCTACGCATTACAGACTTTGTTTCAATATCGTTGATACCAAACGATTTGTCATAAACAATTTTCCCGTCACGTGCAATAAAACCGACGGCACCGACGATCCATCCGCTGTCAATGCTTTGCTGAAGCATTTTGTCAATGCGATTTAACCGGTCTTCAGAAACCTTTACCGAAATTGGAGAGCCCTCCTTTAGTTCAGAAGTTTGCGTGCAGGAACACGCAATACTTAAAATCAAAATAGCAACCTGTAAGAAAACCATTTTTTTCATGTTAATCAATTTTAGGTGTCCATTACGAGTCTAGTATAGAAAAGGTAATAGATGAAATTAGGAATTAGTTTTCATATGCCAAACTATTAATAAGTCATGTTTATAACATATTGAATAAAAATGAATCAAAATACTTATCAACTTCATATGTAAGTCATTGATTAGGAGAGGTATATTGTCGTCAACATAGTCAGCTGATTGAACGGATTTTTCAAGTTCCGGCAAATGGGTAAATGGTGTCTCTTCATATGTAATTTGTCTAGGTAACCAATCCCAGTAGATGGCAGGAGTTGTCTCGGTAAAGTGACATTGCTTTTTCTGTTATGGTTAGTTGCTTAAGGAATTGTCTAAGGTACAGAGGATTGCACAATTAACCATAACGGCCCGGCGGTATAATTAGTAAGCGTTACTCGACGAAGCATCCGGGCAGGGTCCTCATACTTTAGCCGGTAAGCTGTCACGGTGCGAGGAGAGTACGGCGTGGTTTTTGCCGTCCGGGTACAAACTATCTGGATTAAACGAGTGTCGCGGTACAAAGTTGATGGCGAGCAGGTTACAAGTCAAGGTATACAAGGTTTTATAGGAAGCAATGGCGCGGTCGCGGTACGGGCATTACGAATCTGTCGAGGTAACAGGAGCAAACGCAAAAAATGTGACAAACAACTTACCTTTATTGTCCGTGTTAGTGCCAGTTATTATTTATTTGGTAATAAATTCATTATATCAAGACTAGTACTAAAATTATATTCTGGATAAGTGACTACGCCATTTGTAGAAAAGAAAGAAAGATAAATGCCACAATCTACTGGTTTATCACCTGGTTTCACAGTTTCAAAAGCCCTAAGACTTTCAAGAAAGGCTGGAATTTGTTTTTCTAATATTGCATTATTAGAATGGACAAGAATATCAGTTACTTTATTATCTTGTGTAACAACAAATTGTACTAGACACCAAAAATTTTCAAGGTTATTTATTTTTATAATATCATTTAATTTAATCTTGAACTCAGGAAGAAACGTTTTATTTAAATTATTATTCCCTTTATATTTAAGCATCTGAGAAAATAACATCTCTTTTTCAGATGAGAATGGAATCGCTATAAACTTAAAAATATCAACATGTTCATGCCAATCAAATCCCAATAGTGAAACCTTAGGATCCTTATAATAAATTAGGCCATAAGAACTGCCTTTGATAAATTTGCCTTCATCAAAATACTCCGTCGCAGAAGAGCCATTACCTTGCCAATTCCATTTTCCATCTATTTTACCTTTTTTAATGTTACCTGAGATAGTATATTCATCATTCTGTTTGAAACCTGAAATAGTACGACCTTTATATTTACCATTTCCGTCAATGAACACAGGTTTCCCGTTACATTGATAATACTCTTTTAAGTATAACGTGTCAAAATTAAATTGAATTACTTTTTCTTTTTGACCATTGGGATAATAGAAGGTCCAGACACTATCTTTAATAGAGTTACTTTCGGTACCTTGATATTTAAGTATGCCATTATCATAGAATCCCAAAACTTGACCATTGATTGATCCACCAATATATGTGCAATAGTAATTAATCTTACCATTCATCACTTGGTCAACAATTTTACCAACATAATTGAAACCATTTTTATCAATTGAGGCTTTTCGAATATATTTTGCTTTTGATTGAATTGTTATATCTCCAACATCATTTAAAAAGAAATCGATGGTGTCATTTTCCAATACCTTAAAAAACATTAGTTTCCCACTTTCCTGTGCAGAAACAGATTTATTAGAAAATATAAAAATTGCAATTAGAATGTTGAAAAGCATTTTATTTAATTCTTTCATATTAAAAAGTTTTGTTTGTGTCTGTAGTTGTTTGTAATTGGCACTAACGGGAGTTTGTCTAAAAATCATTTTCCTAGAACTTTTTTCAGTCAATTTAAAGCGATTTAAGCGACAGCTGCATTCCCGGCAATAAAGTGCGTAAACGTTGCTGAGCCGAAGGCACTGACCGACCGGAGGGAGCGTCAGTGTGAATGGAAGCCGGAGAGTAGAATCCCCTTTTCGGGGTAGGATTTCTCTGAGGCCGTAATGAGCGAAGCACGCCGTGCCCCGACGAAGCGGAGCGAGACGGGGGCGCGGTTTTTGCCATCCTGGTACAAACTTACTGAGTTATACGAGTGTCGCGGTACAAATTTTTTTGCGGGCAGGTTACAAGTCATGGTATACAAAGCTTTATAGGAAATACTGGCGCGGTCGCGTTACATGCATTACAAAGCTGTCATGGGTGCAGGAGTGATAGCAAAAACCGTGACAAACCTATTAATTTTATTGTCCGTGTTAGCGTTTCGTTGATTATTTTTTC
>JAPLEC010000314.1 GCA_026391515.1 Bacteroidia bacterium
ATGTCTATGAAAGAAAAGATTCTGTAAAGAAAGGATTCCGGATTAAAAAAGAGGCTCCTATTCTCAGACATTTTACGATCGAGCTTGAAAGATTGTAAATGCTTTTTTGATTATATCACCCAAATCATTTTCTTTGCAGCGCTAAAATTTCACTATGCAGGACCTTACAATCGGCAAGGAAGGTAAATTAATATTCCAGTTTGCAGCACCAATGCTGCTGGGAAACATCTTCCAGCAGATGTTTAGCGTCATTGATGCAGTTGTCGTGGGTAACTTCATTGGCAAGGAAGCATTGGCCGCTGTAGGTGCATCATTCCCTATCATCTTTATGTTGGTTTCCCTGATAATCGGGCTCGTAATGGGAACAACTGTCGTTATAGCGCAATACTTTGGTGCTAAGGATTTTGCGAAGGTCAAGAGAGCTATCGATACCATGTATATTTACAGCGCTGTTGCTGGTATCATTTTAACTGTAGCCGGATTGCTGCTGGCTGAACCATTGCTCAGACTGCTTGGACTTCCTCAGGAAATAATGCCGCAGGCTGTACTTTATCTCCGGATATATATTTCAGGAATGATCATCTTTTTTGGATACAACGGAACAAGCGCTGTATTGAGAGGGCTTGGAGATTCTAAAACCCCTCTGTATTTTTTGATCATCGCTACTGTTGCCAATATAATTCTTGTACTTCTTTTTGTTGGAGTATTTAAATGGGGAATTGCAGGTGCAGCATATGCAACATTGCTGGCAAACGGAATTGCTTTCGGACTTGCTATATACTGGTTGAATAAAACTCACAAACTTATCAGAATTGCAATCAGGGGACTTCATTTCGACAAGGAAATCTTCCGGCAGAGTATACGTATAGGATTGCCGACAGGCATTCAACAGACATTTGTAGCCCTCGGGGGTCTTGCTCTTATGGGTATTGTTAACACATTCGGCACCAATGTAATAGCAGGCTTTTCAGTTGCCAACCGCATCGATGCGCTTGCCACGATACCATCCATGTCATTTTCTCAGGCACTTTCAACCTTTGTAGGTCAGAACATCGGCGCCAACAAGCTTGACCGGATCAGAATTGGACTGAGATCAACAATTAAAATGTCGGGAGCTATAACAATTGCCACGACAATAATCATTGTCATCTGGGGACATCTTATTATGAGCCTGTTCACTAAAGATTCTCAGGTCATAAGGATTGGTGATCAGTATCTTACAATTGTGAGCATATTCTATATCCTGTTCACGATGATGTTCATATACACCGGAATCATGCGTGGTGCCGGAGACACTCTCATTCCAATGTTTTTCTCACTTATATCGCTCTGGTTGATCAGGATCCCGCTGGCTTATTTCTTATCAAAAAGAATAGGTTCAGAAGGTATCTGGTGGGCGATACCTGCTGGCTGGTTTATAGGCCTTTCATTGGCATTCCTTTATTATAAAACGGGGCGCTGGAAAAAGAAAACAATTGTTAAATTTGATGAGAATTTATAACTTTCAGTTTATTTTTAATCCTTCAGGAGATGATTAAATCAATGACCGGCTATGGAAAATCCATAGCTGAAATTCCGCAGAAAAAAGTATCTGTCGAAATAAAATCGCTTAACTCAAAATCACTCGATCTGAATACAAGGCTGCCCTGGTTGTATAAAGAGAAAGAGGCTGAAATAAGAACTATAATAAACCAGAAGCTGGAAAGAGGAAAAATCGACTTGACGATGAATTTTGATGTCCTTGACAGCGAAATTGTCCCGGTGATTAACAAAACTGTCGTAAAGAATTATTATTCACAACTGAAAGAAATTGCAACCGAATTAAAAATCAAAACTGATGAACAGCTGCTTTCGACAATTATGAAGCTTCCTGATGCTCTTAAAACTGAAAAGCCCGAGCTGGCAGATGAGGAATGGACCCTCGTCAGGGAAAAAATACTTGAAGCCGTCGAACAACTTGATTTATACAGGATTGAAGAAGGAAAACCTCTTGAAGCCGACCTGATCAGATGTGTAGGGAAAATTCTGAATATGCTTGAAGAAGTAGAGAAATTTGAAGGCGACAGGATAACAAAAATACGGGAGAAATTAAATTCTTCCCTCATCGAGAATGTCGGGATTGATAATATTGACAAGAACAGATTTGAACAGGAACTTATCTTCTACCTTGAGAAGCTGGATATCAATGAAGAAAAGGTAAGGCTGAAAAAACATTGTGAGTATTTTCTCGAAAAAATATCCTCACTGCCGCCAAATGGCAAGATTCTGAGCTTTATTTCGCAGGAGATCGGGCGTGAAATAAATACAATAGGGTCAAAGGCAAATGATGCATCAATCCAGAAGCTGGTGGTGATGATGAAGGATGAGCTGGAAAAAATAAAGGAACAAACATTGAATGTATTATAATTACCTGTAATTTAGAATGAAAGGTAAACTGACAATAATTTCAGCACCATCTGGTGCAGGTAAATCCACAATAATCAAATATTTGCTTAAAGAGGGACTAAATCTGGAATTCTCTGTTTCTGCTACCACACGAGCACCAAGAGGTGAAGAAAAAGACGGGAAAGAATATTATTTTCTTTCAGCAAAGGAATTCAAAAACAGAGTAAAAAAGGGTGATCTTATTGAATGGGAAGAAGTCTATAAAGATCAGCTTTACGGTACATTGAAAAGCGAGATCGAAAGAATATGGTCACATGGTAATCATGTCCTTTTTGATGTTGACGTAAAGGGAGGCATTAACCTGAAAAACATTTTTAAACACAAAGCAATTTCAATTTTTATAATGCCTCCTTCAATGAAGGAGCTTGAAAGAAGGCTTATAGCCAGGGGAACGGATACTCCTTCAAAAATAAAAATGAGGATTGCAAAAGCAGAAAAAGAAATGAAGCTTGCAGATCAGTTTGATAACATTGTAATAAACAACAGACTGGAACAGGCTGAAAATGAAGTATATAGATTAGTGAGTAGTTTTATCAGAACCTAAAATGTTGTAACCTTAGTGTTCTTTGTGATTTACCTTTGTGCTCTTTGTGGTTAAAAAAACTTAACCACGAAGGACACAAAGTCCACACTAAGAACACAAAGGAAGAAATATTGATTTATTTATTACTTTGATGGCAAAAATCGGTTTATTCTTCGGTTCATTCAATCCCATTCATATCGGGCACCTGACAATTGCCGGCTATATGACCGAATTCACTCAGCTCGAGCAGGTGTGGTTCGTTGTAAGTCCGCATAACCCTTTAAAAAAGAAAGAGAGTCTGCTTGAGGACCACCAGCGTCTTTACATGGCACAGCTTGCAATTGGCGATAATGATCATCTGAAAGCTTCAGATATAGAATTTAAACTGCCTGTACCCTCCTATACTATTGATACACTAGCATATCTGGAAGAAAAATTTCCTCTGCACAAGTTCCTGCTCGTCATGGGTGAAGACAATCTTTATACACTCCACAAATGGAAAAATGTTGAAGAGCTAATAGCTAATCATCAAATTATTGTTTATCCACGCCCTTATACTCCAAGACCAGAATCAGCATTGCTCGATCAGATACTTCTAAAAGCAAAGATTCAATGGGCAAAAGCACCTCTTATGGATATTTCAGGAACATTCATCAGAAGCGGCATTAAAAAGGGTAAGAATATGTCGTATTATCTTTCGCCTCCCGTATGGAAATATATCGAGGAAATGCATTTTTATGAAAAATAGGCTACTGGCGATTGGTATCAGGTGATGGACAGAAGCGAAGGATCCCCTCCTGGGAGGGGTGAGGGGTGGGTAAAAAAGTAATGCAATTAATAACAAAAATAAAATTTTATACATGTTTAAAATATAATATCATGAAGTCCCTATTAACTTTTACTCTGATTTTATTACTGATATTAAGTAACTCCGTTTCAGGACAACAGTCTTCAGCTAACTGGGATAAATGGAAACACCTTATTGGTGAATGGGTCGGTGAAGGCAATGGTCAGCCTGGACAGGGTGCTGGATCTTTCACTTTTCAGACAGATCTTGATGGGAAAATTCTGGTCAGAAAAAATCACACTATGTTTCCGGAGACTGTTAATGCAGCAGAAAAAGTACACGATGATCTGCTGATTGTTTATCCTGCAACACAGGGTATCCAGGAAGCAATTTATTTTGACAACGAAGGGAACACAATTAAATATAAGGTAAGTTTCACAGAGAAAAGTATTGTTCTTACAAGCGAAAAATCGTCCAGTGCACCCAGATTCAGACTTTCTTACACTACAATAGACGATAAAACTGTGAATATTTCTTTCGATATGGCTTCACCCGATGCACCGGAATCTTTTAGAACCTATCTTTCCGGAAAAGCATTCAAAATAAAGCATGACTAATTGTGACCCCCTGTCGCTATGCGACATCCCCCTGAAGGGGGACTAAAATCCTGTTTATAACGGAATTACCTCAATATATGCGGATTAGCCCTCCGCCAGCTGGCGGAGGGATGGGGGGTTAATTTTCAGACTTTCTTAATGATCTCAGTTCCCCGCTGCAGTGCCTTTTCATTCATTGGAATCAGGCTGTGATACCGTTCAGGTAAAGATTTTTTCAGCCCTTTGATTACGTTCTCAATTTTGATAATAGGCTTCACCTTCAGGAAACCTCCAAGAACAACCATGTTGAAAATCTTCGGATTGCCCATTTTACCGGCCTCTTCAGCTGCATCAACCCTGTAAATGGTTATATCCTTTCTTTCAGGATGCCGTGTAATTCCGTTGCTGTCATAAATAAGAATTCCACCCTGTTTGACAGAGCTTTCAAATTTATCGAGCGATTGCTGGTTAAGGATTATTGCAGTATCAAAATGTTTAATAATAGGCGAGCTAATTCTGTCGCTACTTAATATTACAATTACATTTGCTGTTCCGCCCCGCATTTCAGGTCCATATGAAGGCATCCATGTTACTTCCATATCCTGCATCACTCCGGAATATGCCATTATTTTACCCATCGAAAGGACTCCTTGTCCCCCGAACCCGGCTATAATTATTTCTTCAGTCATTTTTTTCAGAATTACTTGTTTTTTGAGTTATCTGTTCGGCAGGGATTTTCAGATCCCCTAAAGGATAGTACGGAAACATGTTTTCTTCCATCCATTTGTTCGATTGTACAGGAGTCATCTTCCAGTTTGAAGGACAATTGGAAACAATCTCTATGAAGCATGTTCCCTTATTAAGCTTCTGATATTGTACTGCTTTTCTCATAGCTTTCTTTGTTTTCTTCACATTTGCAGGAGTATGAACGCTCTGCCTTGTAACATAATAAGTACCTAGAAGAGTTGCAACAATATCAGTCATCTTCAAAGGATTTCCCATTATCTTCACATCTCTTCCATAAGGTGAAGTTGATGATCTCATTCCAGGCAGAGTTGTCGGAGCCATCTGTCCGCCCGTCATTCCATATATTCCGTTGTTAATGAATATGATCAGTATATTTTCTCCTCTGTTACATGCATGTATTGTTTCTGCCGTACCGATTGCTGCAAGGTCGCCATCGCCCTGGTAGGTAAAAACAAATTTTTCAGGCAGCAGACGTTTAATTGCTGTCGCCAGCGCAGGTGCACGCCCATGAGCTGCTTCCTGCCAGTCGATATCAATAAACTCATATAAAAGTACCGAACAGCCTACCGGGCAAATTCCAATAGTCTCTGACTGAAGTCCCTCTTCGTCGATTATTTCAGCAAGAATTCTATGTGCTGTTCCATGGCCGCAACCCGGACAATACGATAGTACTTTGTCGGTCATGAGCTTCGTTTTCTTATAAACCAGATTCTCAGGCTTTATAATTTCCTTAATTCCTGTAACTTCAGCCATTGCTTAACCTCCTATTTTTGATTTTAAGAATTCGACAACTTCTTCAGGTGCAGTCACGATACCTCCCATCCGTCCGAAATGATATACTGGAACTTTACCGTTTACTGAAAGAAGAACATCTTCAACCATCTGTCCTGCGCTCATTTCAATAGAGAACATCATTTTTGCTTTTCCGGCCAGCTCATTCAACCGCTTTGAAGGAAACGGGAATAGTGTTATCGGCCGTAGTAATCCAACCTTAATACCCTCGTTACGAGCCAGTTGAACAGATTTCTGACATACTCTTGCGCTTGTACCATAAGCAACAAGAATATATTCAGCATCTTCAAGCTGGAATTCCTCATAACGCACCTCTTTTTCCCTGATCTCATTGTATTTTGCCACCAGCTTCTGATTGAATCTTTCCTGTGCATTCGGGTCAAGATCAAGTGAGGTAATAATGATCCTTTCTCTTGTCGGTGGCTTTCCTGTAGTTGCCCATCCGGGAACTGTTTTTGATCGTTCTTTCTGCGGGCTCAGCCAGACTTTTTCCATCATCTGTCCTATTGCTCCGTCGGAAAGCATCATTACCGGATTCCGGTACTTGAAAGCAAGATCAAAACTCAGCTCTACAAAGTCGGCCATTTCCTGGACTGATGCCGGAGCAAGTACAATAAGGTGATAATCACCATGTCCGCCCCCCTTTGTAGCCTGAAAATAATCTGATTGTGCTGGTTGAATTGTTCCAAGTCCCGGTCCTCCCCTGACGACATTTACAATTAGACAAGGTAATTCAGCTCCGGCTATATATGTGATTCCTTCCTGCTTAAGGCTTATGCCGGGAGATGAAGATGTTGTCATCACTTTTTTGCCACATGCTGCACCACCGTAAACCATATTTATAGCGGCAACCTCACTTTCAGCCTGAAGTACAACCATTCCTGTTGTTTCATAGGGTTTTGCTTCCATCAGGTATTCAAGTATTTCGCTCTGTGGTGTGATCGGATATCCGAAATAACCATCTGTACCTGCACGGATTGCAGCTTCTGCAACCGCTTCGTTGCCTTTCATCAGTCTTAATTCCTTTTCCATTATCGAGCTAAATTTTTGTTTTATAAACAGTTATAACACCATCCGGACATACCATTGCACAGCTTGCGCAACCAATACACAGGTCAGGGTTTGCCGGAAAAGCATAAAAATAACCCTTGTGATTAACTTCCTTTGCCATAGCAATAGTGCCGGTGGGACACGAAACCATGCAAACTTCGCATCCTTTGCATCTGTCGATATTTACTACAATACTTCCTCTGATCTTTGCCATATACCAAATTATTTATTTTTTTGTATCGGATGATCTTGCTTAAACTTTTTAAGCCGTTTCTCAAGGTCTCCAAAAAGTGTTCGTGGTACCAGAGATACACAAGCCCGTAGTCCCTCTTTCCTTTCACTACCGGTAATATCAAGCGAAATAGCGCTGATTCCGTAGTTTAACAGCTCCTGAAGTAATTCCCTCCCAGACATTCCAGGGTATGAAATAGTAAAATAGAAGCCGTCGGCCAGAGTTTCATCAAGATCCCTGTCATATACTATTTTAAAATTATTCGTTACAAATAAATTTTTCATAATTGCCGCTTTACCAGCGTATTCAATTACATCTTTACGGTAATTGTAGGTACCATCATTAACAGCTTTAAGCATGGCAGCCAGCCCAAACTGGGCAGAATGGGCAACACCTGCCGATAAACCGTATAATGCTCCAAAGATAACTGAATGTCCAAATTTATCCGATGAATAATATCTCAATAAATCAGGATAAGATCTGTTGAATAAGTGGTCAGCAATTGCCATCATCCCGATCCGTTGACCTGCATAGCTGAATATTTTTGAGCTCGATATAAGCAAGATATAATCATCTGCATAATGAGCAACAGTTGGCTGATAAGGTGGTTTACCGGGAGCTGAGTAATCTTTTCTGAAGTCCATACCAAAATATGCAAGATCTTCAATAACAATAACATCATATTTCCGGCAAAGTTCACCAATTATTGCCAGCTCCTCCTCATTCAAACAGATCCATGCAGGATTATTAGGATTTGAATAAAGCAGCGAAGATATCTTTCCGGTTTTCAGATATGATTCCAGCTTATCTTTTAGCTTCTTTCCTCTGTAATTATAAACATCGAATGAATAATAATCATGCCCCAGCATTTTAACCTGCTGTTTCTGGACAGGAAATCCAGGATCGAGAAAAAGAGTTCCCTCTTTTGTTCTGTCATTCCTGTTTGCAACAAGGAAGCTGACCATTCCTCCCATCATCGAACCCACTGTAGGGATACAGCCCTCAGGTTTAAGATTGACGTTTAAAAATAACTTTATAAATCTTGATGCTTCTTCCTTAAGCGACTGTACTCCCGAGATATCAGGATAAATTGCAGCAACTCCATTTTTAAGAGCAGCTATCTCTGCTTCAATTGCGATATCAGGGGTCGGAAGTCCTGGCACACCCATCTCCATCCTGACAAATTTAATTCCGGTTTTGTTTTCAATCATGTCAACCAGGCGAACAATTTCACGGATCGATGCAGCTCCCGGTGAAGGGAGACCAATCTTCCTGGCAAGCTCCTTGATTAGTTCTGACGATATTGGAATAGCATCCATATTTAAAGTTCAACGAAAAATTCAAATTGACAATTCATGTACCCGGATGAACCGGTTTTTCAATTTTTATCCTTGCATCAACTACAGTTATTGCTTCGGGAGTTCCGATCAGAGGATTAAGGTCCATCTCTTTGATCTCAGTTGCGAACCTCAAAAGGCTTGATAATCTGACTATTATCTCAGCAAATTTCTGTTCGTTTATTCCGGGCTTTCCACGTGTTCCCCTTATTATCCTGTAGCTCCTCAGGCTTCTTATCATAGAGTGCGCCTCATTAAAGGTCAGGGGGGCAAGCCCTGAAGAGACATCCCCCAGCACTTCGACAAAAATTCCTCCGAGACCGCAGAGTATAATATGACCGAATCTCGGTTCATATTTTGCTCCAATAAAAAGTTCTGTTCCGGAGATCATTTGTTGCATTAATACTGCATTTACTTCTTTGATCTTCATCATCCTGTTAAATTCGGCAACAAGGTGCGTCCTCGATTTTATATTGAGGGTTACACCACCGACGTCTGACTTATGCACAGGTCCGACAACTTTCAGAGCAAGCGGATACCCGAATTTCTCGGCTTTTGAAATAAGGTCCCTTCGTGTCCTGACTACTGCTTCTTTAACTGTGGGAATATTTGCAGCGTCAAGAAGCTGATGAATTATGTCAGGCTCAAGATAACCGTTTGGTGCCTTTTCAACGATCTGCCGTATCAGCGGAACGTCGATCTCTTTAAGAAATATTTTTTCTTCCGCGGGATATGGAGTATTTGAGATTCTGGTCAGAGCTCTTCCCAGAACGACTTCGTCAGGAAAGTTCACATGCCCTTTTTCGAGAAAATATTCAAGCTCGGTATGAGAGCTTGCTACGGAAGGAAGAATGGGAAATAATGGTTTGTTGCACTCCTGGATCTTTTTATGAACAAGATCATAGATCACAGTCATATCATTGAGACCGTTGCTGCCGAAAATGACGCTCATACCGTCAATCTGAGGCATATTTTTATCTACGTACTCAATTACCTGATCAAGCTGTTCATTCGTTGCAGTTGCAATAAGATCAATAGGATTGTCAGCTGATGCACCAGGATTCATCATTGAAAGAAGCTTGTCGTGATGTTCGCCGGTTATTTTCGGGATATTCATTCCTCCGGCAGACAAAGCATCTGTGAGCATAACTGCAGGTCCGCCGGCATGTGTGATGATAGCTATATTCCTGCCTCTCAGATGTTTATAGAAAAAGACAGAGGCAACTGTTGTAAGCTCCTCCCGCCCTGAACACCTCACAATGCCTGCTTTGCGGAATAATGCTTCGACCGCAGAATCGGATGATGCCATCGCACCTGTATGAGAAGATGCAGCTCTGCTGCCTGCTTCGCTTGTCCCTGCTTTAATAGCTGCAATTCTGCAACCTTTTCGGATCAGTGATGAAGCATGATGCAACAGCTTGTCCGGATCCTGGATGCTTTCCACATATATCAGTTTTACAGTGGAGCTGACTTCAGGATTAAAAGTTTTGTCCCAATATTCAAGTACATCTTCGACGCCAGTTTGTGCGCTGTTTCCTACTGAAAAGACACTCGAGAAATTAACACCTTTCGGGATAGCTGATTCAAAAATAAAAACTGCCGTGGCGCCTGAACCTGAAACAAAATCGCAGCCTTTGCTGTTCAGCCGGGGAACCGGTGTTGTGAAGATGCCGCTGTAAAAAGGAGATATGACACCTATACAGTTTGGTCCGATAAGACATCCTCCCGCTCTACTAATTATTTCGGCTATTTCCTTTTCAAGCTTCCTTCCCTCCTCTCCTGCCTCGCTGAATCCGGCAGATATTATTATAAAAGCTTTTGTATTCTTTTCATTGACAAGCATCTCAACAGCAGGCAGACAGTATTTTGCCTGGATTGCAAGTATTGCTAAATCGGTTTGTGGAATTACTTTCAGATCACGGTATGATTTCACTCCCTGGACAATATCCTGCTTAGGATTGACCACACAAAGGTCGCCCTGGAATTTCCCGTCAATTATGTTTTTCAGGATTTTCCCGCCTGGTTTGAAAAGGTCTTCTGATCCTCCGATAACAACAATGCTGCGCGGATTTATAAGTTTATCATTTATCATTTTTAAATTGAGATGAGGAGTGAATTATTATTAAAATAATCCAGAAAACAGAAGATCTCATAATCCGTAAAACCACTTCAGAAAGCCGACATTCTGAGCTACAGCGTATAAATAAAGCTCTGATTTATAACAACTTAATAAATTCATATCCTGAATTTACAATATAGCAATATAATAAAAATAAAGTGTATAAAACAGGACAGCATATATATTAATAAACATCTTAATAACTATGATGATTCCTCGCTGCCGCTCAGGATGACAGTGCGGACAGGCGGATTGAGATTCCTCGCTGCCGCTCGGAATGACAAGGTGAATTGGGGATAATATAGGGAGAGGAGGAATCTCAAACTCAGTAAGCAAAATATTTATCGTAGCAGATTTGCTCATTTAAACAATATTCATAATTGCCGATAATCATAAAAAATTAATTTTGCAGGTAGTTAACAATGATCCCAGAAAAAAAACTATGAAAAAATCTATCCTCATTTCTTCGTCGCTGTTTCTTTTCTTTTGTATCCCTTTTATTGCTTCATCCCAATACACTACTGATATTGATCCGGATGTGCCCGGATATGGAGAAAATTGCACTACCATTATGGTCGGTCGTCTTGCTTCCACCGACGGATCAGTAATGACCTCTCACTCCTGCGATGGCCCCTACAGAACATGGCTTGAAATTATTCCT
Source organism: Bacteroidia bacterium (assembly GCA_026391515.1). Classification (GTDB taxonomy): domain Bacteria; phylum Bacteroidota; class Bacteroidia; order Bacteroidales; family VadinHA17; genus LD21. The sequence goes on from JAPLEC010000314.1 coordinate 11,290, forward strand.
CACAAAATAAATGAAAAGGGAACAATGCATCCAATTTACTGGGGAACCCTTCATACAGAAGCATCATGGGATATGACGAATGTGACAAAAAAAGGTGAGATACCTGAGGCTGAATAGACATACGCTTATTTAAGCACAGCTTATCCATGCATGAATGAAAAGCAACTTGCAATCGGCGAAACTACAATTTATGGCAGACAGGAGCTAATTAATCCGGATGGTTTGTTTCCTATCGAGGAGCTTGAAAAAATCGCACTTCAGCGCTGTAAAACAGCAAGAGAAGCCATAGCATTAATCGGTAAGCTTGCTGAAGAATATGGATATGCAGATATGGCAGAATGCATAACTCTTGCTGATCCAAAAGAGGTATGGCAGCTGGAAATTGCCGGCTCAGGAAAAGGTAAACCATCTTCATTATGGTGCGCTGAAAGAATTCCTGATGATCAGGTCGGCATCGAGGCAAACATTCCAAGAATTTCGACAGTCGATTTCAACAATCCCGATAAGTTTATGTACAGCTCTAATTTAAAGAGTGTTGCAAAAGAATTAGGATACTGGGATGGACAGGAACCATTAAAATTCTGGAAGGTCATTAACGGGAAAAAACCATTTGCAATTCGCGAATTTTATGTCCTGAGCTCACTGGCACCATCGCTTAATTTATCATTTGATGCTGAAGAGCTTCCTTTCTCGGTTAAACCAGAGAAAAAGGTTTCTGTTCAGGATGTCATGAAATTCTTCAGGGAAACTTACGAAGGAACTCAATGGGATATGACTAAAAACCTGCTGATTACAGTCAAGAAAAAAGATGCAAATGGTAATGATGTGGAAGAGAAAGTTAAATCCCCTGTCGCATACAACTGGATGAATAACGATCTGCGGACATTAATTAACGAGTTGAAACCCGGCACAATAGAAAGGCAGAGAACAATTGCGATAACAGGCTGTTCTTATTCACATGTAATTCAATGCCGCAGCTGGCTGCCTGATGAAGTTGGTGCAATTGCATGGTTTGCTTTTGATAATCCGGGAGAAAGTCCAAGAATTCCGATCTTCTCAGGTGTTACTAAATTACCTCAGTCTTTTAGTATATGCGGTCAGCAGCGATACAGAACCGATGCTGCAATATGGTCATTCAGAGAGGCTAACAGGTTAGCAACAGTCAACTGGACCAGGGGAAGAACTTTGATTGAACCTGCTGTTAAAGAGTTTGAAGAGAAAGCGTTGGCAGAGATTCCTGCAGTTGAAAAGAAAGCAGCTGAGCTCGTCAAAACAGGAAAAAATGAAGAAGCAAAGCAGTATGTCACAAATTATACCAACGACTTTGCCTTCTCTGCAATGAAGCGATGGGAAGAGATGAAAGTAACGTTGTGGGGGATGTTTGGGAGAGGGTTTTAAAAGATAAAAGACAAAAGATACAAGGAACAAGAAAATCCATGTATTCCTCCATTTGAAGGGGGAGCAAGGGGGATGTAAAAATGGACATAACAAAGCTACTTAATAAGGAATCATTCTCAAAAGAAGAGATTATCAGGCTTCTTCAGGTTATAGGTAAAGAAAAGGTTCTACTTTTTCAAAAATCAGCCGAAGTAAAACAAAAATATATTGGCAATAAAGTCTGGTTCAGAGGACTTATTGAGTTCTCAAATATATGTGGAAAGGATTGTCTTTATTGCGGTATAAGGAAAGGAAATAAAAATCTTACCAGGTACAATCTCTCTGATGATGAGATACTTGCAGCCGCAAAATTTGCTTTTGACAATAATTACGGATCGATCGCTCTTCAATCCGGTGAAATTGAAAGCCCTGCTTTTACAAAACGAGTAATAAAATTACTCAATAATATCAAAGAGCTTTCTGACGGAAAGCTTGGGATAACATTATCGGTCGGAGAACAGAAACCTGAAGTATATAAAAAATGGTTCGATGCAGGAGCTCACCGCTATCTGCTTCGTGTTGAATCAACAAACGAGGAGCTTTACAGAAAGATACATCCCAACGATAAAAAGCATGATTTTCAGCGAAGGCTTGATTGTCTTAAAAGTCTCCAGGATATAGGCTACCAGACAGGAACAGGAGTAATGATCGGTTTACCATTCCAGACTCTGGATGACCTGGCCGGAGATCTTCTTTTTATGCAAAAATTCGACATTGATATGTGCGGTATGGGGCCATATATAGAACATGCTGATACTCCGTTGATTACATATTCGGATAAGTTGCTCCCATTAAACGGAAGGTTTGACCTGACCCTGAAAATGATCGCTATCCTCAGGATAATGATGAAAGATATAAACATTGTTGCAGCAACTGCACTTCAGGCAATCGATCCGATCGGAAGGGAGAAAGCTGTTAAGATCGGAGCTAATATTTTAATGCCCAATATTACTCCCGGTAAATATCGTGACAGTTATAAGTTATATGACAATAAGCCATGCACAGACGACTCTGCAGAAGATTGCCAGAGTTGTCTTGAAGCAAGAGTCTCACTTGCAGATGCGGAGGTTATTTATGGAGAGTGGGGGGATTCAAAGCATTATGAACGGCGCAGAGGCACAATGGCGCAAAGGCACAAAGGTTTGTTCTGCACCCCTAAGAAACTAGACTAAAAGTACTGAATTAAATTGTACTTTTATGTTGATGAGAAAAGAAATTCACAAAAGGACACCACAGGAAAAAGAGAGAATATTGTTAGATATTCAAAGCCTTGGTGTTACTGTTGGGTGTCGAAAATATAATATTGCAAGGACACTCTACTATGACTGGTTAGACCGTTACAATGCTCATGGTCTGGAAGGTCTTGAGGATCGCAGAGCAAAGAACATGAATGCTCAATTAAAAAGGCTCGAAAAGGAAAATCGGATATTGAAAGAACTACTAGCCGAAAAAGAGCTTGAATCAAAAATGAAAGATGAGCTTTTAAAAAAAAAGTTTGCACAGTGGGAGAAAAAAGAGAAATAGTGTGTCGCTATGTTGGTAATGGGCTTAATGTCTCCAATGTTGTTTCAATAGCAGGCATTAAGAAAAGCACGTACTATTATCGACCTAATGGCAGGCCTAAGGGCAAACGACCCTCAACGCACACTTTTAAATATAATGAAGGGTTTGTAACTAATGAGTCTGTCGTAGAGGAGCTTATAACACTTATCTCGCCAGAATATCACGATTATGGCTATAAAGTATCATCCGAATTACTAAAGCGCAAGGGCTATATAATAAATCACAAGAAGGTAAACCGGTTAATGAGAGATAATAACTTGTTACATCCACAAACGATGAAGCCTGAACCACTGAATAAATTGTTTATAAAATACACCAGCCCTCCTTTAGACGGACCTTTTGAAACGATAGAAGCTGATATCAAATATATATATATCCACGGTGAAAACAGGAATGCTTTCCTTTTAACATTTTTATGCACATTTTGTCGTTATGCTCCGGTATGGGAGCTGCAGTACTCTATGTGCAGTTCCCAGGTTATAGATCTTGTAATGGACTTTATCAACCATCCTATAGTAAAAGAAAACATAGACCAGCAAAAGACAAAGATTATTATAAGAACTGATAATGGGCCACAGTTTATTGCTAAAAAACTTGCCAGTGCACTTGACTATATTGGACTGACCCATGAGTATATAAATCCCGGGACACCTCAACAAAACGGTCACATAGAATCGTTTCACAGCACGGTAACACGTCTGGTATGCAATAGAAATATCTTCAGGGATCTTGGCCATACCAGAAGTATTTTTCAAGAATTTTTTCATGCTTATAACAACACCCGGGTAATGAAAGCTCTTCTTTATTATCCACCAAAACAATTTCTTAAGTTCTGGGAATCAGGCTTAGTAGGAATAAAAAAAGACAAAAGAAACAGAGAGATATTTTTCTTCAGAGAGAAGCCTATTCCTGATCCGGAAGTTGGCTCCTCATCTGAAGATTTGTATACAATAAATAAAAATAATAAATTTGAAATACCAGTATTAAACCCATTGGAAATTAGTCCAGTTTTATAGGGGTCAATACAGGTTAAACCAGCCCAACATGCAACTTGCAACATGTAACTTGCAACAATTTAAAATATCATCTTCCTTACATGCACCTGTTTAAGTGCGCTTAAGTCTTTTTCAAGAAGGTCACGTTGTTTCTTGTCGCCAGTCAGTTCAAGGATTATCAGTCCGGCACGTTCACCAAAAAAAGTCTCATTTACGCCAAGGCGCGTACGAATGTAGCATCCATATGCTGTTAGAAGCTTCTGGACAGCGACAATAGTATCACGTTTTCTTTCAGCAAGTATTCCTAGGATCTCCGTTGAACCTTCAATATCTTTTCCCGAAGGTTTTCTTATACCTCCACCGAAAATCATTTCCCTGATAATGATCCCGCCAAGAGGCTTCAACTCGTTTATAAGCTTCTCTGATTCTGCATGGTCGTCCTTCAGATGAAGAATAATATAAGCTTCACGGCTGCAGACGTTGTCTGTTACCTCGTGGAAACCGAGACGCGTCGTAATGACTGAAGAATGTTTTGACAGAATCTCCTGAGTAAGGCCGGCTTCTTTGATACGATCTACTATTTTGATCCCAAGTACTTTTATCATAGATTCCTTTTTATTTATTTTTTAAACCACTGAGGACATGGAGTTTCCACTGATTTCGCTAGCGCGGATTTGTAATCCGTGCTTTCTATCTCTGGCACCGATTACAAATCGGCGCCAGCAACTTAGTCTTCTCGCTCTCTCGCCCTCTCGCCCTCTCGTCCTCTCGCCCTCCTTCGTGCCGTTGCGCCATTGCGCCATTAAAAATACAAGTCCCTCTCCCCTTTCTTTATCCGCTCAATCTTCTCCATAGTATTCTGCATTACCCCCGGTTCAAGCTTCTGCAGGTTCTTCTCAATGACTTTCCACCCTTTCAAGGCAACCTCATCTGTCGCATAATCGCATATATATTCCGAGAGGGTAAGAATTGCATTTGGAGTGCAGAACCTTTTAATAAATCCCGGGACTGAAAACTCCATAAAATGTTCGCCCGTTCTTCCCATTCTGTAACATGAAGTGCAAAACGAAGGAATATAATCATTTGTAAGCAGTTCATCTATAACTTCAGCCAGCGACCGCGGATCGTTGATCTTGAACTGCTCCCTGTTCAGGTTCTGAACTTCATTTTTAGAATCTGAATATGAGCCAAGCTCCAGCTTTGTTCCTCCATCTATTTGAGAAACACCATATTGCATTACTTCTCTTCTTACATCCGGAGCTTCTCTTGCAGTTAATATAAGTCCTGTATATGGAACCGCAAGCCTCAATATTGCAACCAGCTTCTTGAAATCCTCATTGCTGGTCTGGTATGTTCCGTCAATGTTCAGACTAAGTGCATCTTTTATTCGCGGAAAGGAAATTGTGTGAGGACCAACATCATAACATGCTTCGAGGTGGTTTGTATGACGTACCAGTCCAAGAACCTCAAACCGCCAGTCATAAAGACCGAAGAGTGCACCTATTCCGACATCATCAATGCCGGCTTCCTGTGCCCTGTCGAGCGCTGTCAGACGCCATTCATAATCTTTCTTTTTACCGCCCAGGTGGTACCATTTATATGCCTCCGGGTGGTATGTTTCCTGAAAAACCTGGTAGGTGCCGATTCCTGATTCTCCAACTATTCTAAATCCTTCAATATCAAGCGGAGCTGCATTAATATTCACTCTTCTTATTTCGCCATGGCCCTTCCTTACCCCGTACACTAATTTAACTGTATGAGCTATATATTCAGGTGAGTAATCGGGATGTTCGCCATAAACAAGAATTAACCTCTTTTGTCCGCTATCCTCAAGGGCCTCCACCTCCTGAATGATCTCATTATCGTTTAATGTTTTCCGAACAGCATCTGCATTGGAAGTCCTGAAACCGCAATATTTACAGTTATTAATGCACCTGTTACCAACATAGAGCGGGGCAAAAAGCACTATCCTGTTTCCATAAACTCTCTGTTTCAGTTCGCGTGCCCCCTGTTTAATTTCATCGGACAGGTCTGTACCGACAGCATTTATGAGAACTGCAGTCTCCTCCAGAGTAAGCCTTTGCTTATCGAGCGACTTAGCAATAACATCCCTCACCCTCTGCCTTTCAGGCTTTGTATTGTTTATCAGATTCCATATCTCTTCAGGATCAATGAATGACCTCATCCGCTGATCAGGGATACTCATTTTTTCAGGAGAAAACTTCATGAATTAATAATTTAAATAAAAATGCGAAGTTAATCAATAAATGGCCCTGCAGATATGATTCTTGTCAGTTAATAAGGCCCGATATCTCTTCTTTGCCGAGTTGATCTATACCGTAGTTCTGGTATCGGAAAGATTAACAGCTCCATGGATTTTTTTACTGTTCACTTGTGACTTTTGAGAACTTCCATGTGACTAAATTTTATTTTCTTTCACAAAATATGCTACCTTCTCTATAGAGGTTATCATATCATATTCTTCGAGATAGACTCCTGAAGGAACATTTAAAGGTATAGTAGTAAAATTGAGAATACCTTTTATTCCGAAACGGACTGCTTCTTCTGTTATCTCCCTGGCGAAATCGGGTGGAACAGTAAGAATGGCTATCCTGATATCAAGTTCTTTTATCATCCTTTCGATATCAGTGTAAGGATAACATTTCACACCCGAGATAACCCTATTAACCTTCTGTGGATCATTGTCGAATGAGGCAACAAGATTAAGTTTTGATCGTTTTCCCTTAAAATAACCTGCGACGGCTCTTCCAAGGTTCCCGATTCCGATTACTGCAACATTCATGCTTTCTTCAGAATCGATGATCTTTCCAATCGTATCAATGAGTTCTCTCACATCGTATCCTTTTCTGAGAACACTCGAATAACCAATCAGCATCAGGTCGCGCCTGACCTGTACGGCTGTAATATGAAGACGGGCAGCCAGATCGTGAGAAAAGATGAAGTTTCTTTTTTCGTTAAGGCATTCCAGAAGTGTCCTTCTGTACTCGCTGAGCCTTTCAACAGTTTTTCCTGGTAGTTTCATCATAATATAATTGTTTTTAATGGTATGATGGAGCTCGCATGTTTAGAATTATATTACTCAAAAGTTTGTATTTATAAAACATGCTCGGTTCATCATAATTTAATTGATTAAAATGGTGTGATTTAACTCGTCCCGATGCATCGGGACTCGGTTCATCATATTTTTCAGGTTAAGTTATTGTTTTTTTATCGTAAAATCACTCTTACTCATTTTTCTACAAATTTCTAAAAATTCTTTAAATCAAAGAGTTAATATGATAAATATGATTATTGTTAAATTATTAACATTGGTTTGGGGTTCTGAAACTTTCTTGAAGAAATTGAGTTTTGGTTACACTAGCTTCTCTTTTCCATCTTCATATATTCAATAGTTCTGTTAAAAAGATGTGGCTGAATATCAGGATGAGTCAGGTTTTCAGAAATATGATCCAATAAAATTACCTCTGCAATTTCTGAAATGTCGGGTATTGGACCCATTTCAAAAACCTCTGCTAAATATAGTCTCCCA
>JAPLEC010000392.1 GCA_026391515.1 Bacteroidia bacterium
CATCTTGAATCATCTTTTATAGGGAAAAATGCTTTCTGGCGATATATTATAATGTTGTTAGCAGTTCTGGCAGCATCAAACAGTATAGGAGCAATTCCTTTATTTATAAGCGTAGGCATAAGTTCAACCTCTGATCCAAACATACTTCAAAAATTAACTACTGATCCAAACAATCTGAACGTATTGAGTTTAAATCCAAACATTTACCTTTTAGAGATGCTGTTTCCTTTTATTATCGGACTGATTGCTTTTATTTTACTTGTAAAACCATTAAATGAGAGGTCATTATTAAAAATAATTAACGGAACAAACACTTTCAGGTGGAACAGATTCTTTATTTCTGCGTTTATATGGATCCTTGCTTCGGCAATTTATTTGTTTGCATGGCTGAAGTTTGATCCTTCAAATTTTACCCTGAGCAATAAAACTATTACATTAATTCCGCTGATTTTAATTTCTATATTTTTAATCCCTTTCCAGGCTGCATTTGAAGAGATCATTTTCAGGGGCTATCTTATGCAGGGATTTGCAGCGCTGGTCAAAAACAGGTGGTTCCCTCTTGTAATGACATCGATATTATTCGCACTTATGCATGTTATAAATCCTGAAGTGGAGAAATTCGGCTTCTGGACAATGATGCCTCAATATGTTCTGTTCGGATTGATTTTCGGAATTATGACAATTCTTGACGATGGTATTGAAGCCGCCATAGGCGCTCATGCTGCGAATAATGCTTTCTTATGCATATTTGTGACAAATGAAGCTTCTACTTTACAATCTCCTGCGATCTATGAACAGCATAATATATATCCCTGGACAGAATTTGCAGCGATGCTGTTTATGGGGATACTTATAATTTTCCTGATGAAAATAATCTTCAAATGGAAAAACTTCTCTGATCTTTTCGGGAAAATTGTACCTTCCATTGCTTCTGCTCAAATACCATAAACTGAAGTTCTTTCTTCAGTCCTGAATTCTCCCCACTTTGCCCTGATCTCCCCGAAAATGCTTCTTATTTCATCTGTATCAAGACTTGTCAGTAGCTTTAACCGGGTCTCTTTAAAATGAGGCAATCCTTTAAAATAATTTGAAAGATGACGGCGCATTTCATATATTGCCCGCTTCCCCTCTTTAAACTCAAGTGATTTTTCAAGATGAAGCAATGCAAGTTCGACCTTTTCATTTACAGTAGGCTCCTGTAAAAGTACTCCTGTACTGAGATAATGTTTTATGTCCCTGAAAATCCATGGTCTTCCTACAGATGCCCGTCCTATCATTATCCCATCGACACCAAATCTGTCAAACATCTCTCTGGCTTTTTCCGGACCATCAATATCTCCGTTGCCAATTATTGGAATCTTCATTCTGGGATTATTCTTAACGGCACCTATCAAAGTCCAGTCGGCAAATCCTTTGTACATCTGTACCCTGGTTCGTCCGTGAATTGTAATAGCCTTAATACCAGTGTCTTGCAGTCTTTCTGCCACCTCCACAATGTTTTTATTATCTTCGTTCCAGCCTATCCTGGTTTTCACTGTCACCGGAAGCTTCACCGCTTTAACAATAGCTGCTGTCATCTCAATCATATGAGGGATGTTTTGCCACATTCCGGCACCAGCTCCCCTGTTCGCAATTTTTTTAACAGGACATCCGAAATTAATATCGATAAGTTCCGGCTTTGCCTCCTCTGCAATGATTGCTGCTTCTACCATTGCATCGATAAGGTGACCATAAAGCTGAATACCAATAGGTCTTTCGAAATCGTAAATGTTTAATTTTTTGACACTTTTCTCGCCTTCCCTGATAAGGCCATCGGATGAGATAAATTCGGTGAACATAAAATCGGCACCATGGATTTTACAGATCATCCTGAAAGACGGATCTGTGATTTCTTCCATGGGAGCAAGAAACAATGGATGATCGCCCAACAATATGTTGCCTATTGTCAAAATTCTGAATTATAATATTAGGATCAGACTTAAAAAATTTCAGGACCATGTAGCAGTTTGGATTTCAGAAGCACCTGTCTTGTCCATTTCATTCTTTCTGTAAAAATATATAAGTCCGTATTCTTCACAGACTTTCTTCCTCATATCATCAGACAGGGAGCTTTGAGAGGCTTCGACTTCATTCCAGAGCTGTAATATTATTTCATCAGCTTCTCTTCTCATGTCACTGGTCCTTTCAGTATAATCGAGCGTTTGTTTTGCAAGAGTTAAATGAAAATTTTGAGCTTCGATAAAGTTTTCAAATCTTACTTTGACGACAGCTATAGTCGGATTGGTTATCGGACTTCCTCCTTTACGTATTCTGAATTCTTCACCTTCAATTATTCTTCTGCCCCAGCTTATCAGTTCATTTTCGGTATTAAGGGATGGAACAGACGATTCATTTGTCGCAAGGCCGTAGTAAGCTCGTGTTTCTGCAGGTAAATCACCCCTGAAAATTGCCATATTCATAACTCTAATGAAATGAGTCATATAAACACGGGCTTTTTTGACAATTTCGACATAATCCTTATTTTTTTTGTTCTGTGAAGCAACAGCTTGTCGTTGAAGCTGAAGGGTATGTTCAAAAAGCGGAAGGAATTTTTGTAATCTGATAAATGTTTTTGTTGAAAAAGCCATTTTATATGGAGGGAGCTCTGATCCCTTTTCAAGGGCTGTTTTCATGGCTCTGATGCGCGCAGCATCGGTATTTGGCAACCTGCGGTATGGCATGTTTATTATGGTGTTAATAATTTGTTAGTAACTCATGCGAATATAATATTATTTTGTTAATAACAAACACTATTCGCATAATAATTATGCTGATAATTAAAATGTTCGGAATTTATAATTACGACTTTAAATTGTTTATAACGCTTTCACAATAATATTTTACATAATAATGGATATTTAGGTTTCAAGAAGAGAGTTTAAAAAAGTACGAGATTCCTCATTCCGCTGAGCTTTGGCGGTTCCATTTTAGAATGTCAATTTACTTATTTTGGAGTGAGAGAAAAGAGATGGGGAGATTCCTCATTTCGCTGCGCTCCATTCGGAATGACATTTCATTTTATTGGAGATGGGTGAGGTGGCGGCTTGCCCCCGCAAGCCGCCTCCTCTCCACAATCCTGCCAATAATGAGTGTCATTCCGAGCGGAGGAATCTCAATTGAAGTGCAGGTGTTTCCCGATAATCAAATAAAATAAATCATTTACTGATTGTTTCATACCTCATCTGATATTAACTTAGGAGCTTCAAAAACTTATAAAACATTCTGTTATGTTTAAAAGCGACATTTATATTAAAAGAAGAAAAGAACTTCATAAGAAAATTAAATCTGGCCTTGCATTATTTATTGGAAATGTCGAAACTCCAATGAATTATCCTGCGAATACATATCACTTCAGACAGGACAGTGATTTCCTCTATTTCTTCGGGATCGATCTGCCGGGATTTACCGGATTAATGGATTTTGATTCCGGGAAAGATTGGATCTTCGGTAATGATTTTGATATGGATGACATAATCTGGATGGGACCGCAGCCTACTGTTAAAGAACTTGCACTGAAATGCGGGATATCAGATACATCACCTATGAATAAGCTTGAAGAGACGATCAAAGATGCTCTCTCCAGGAGAAGAAGGATTCATTTTCTACCACCATACAGAGGCGAAACAAAAATGATCCTCGGTTCATTGTTTAAAGAAAATCCCTGTCAGATGAAAACACTGGCATCAGTCGAACTCATTAAAGAAGTAGTCTCAATGAGATCGATAAAAGAAAAAATTGAAATTGATGAAATCGAAAAAGCCATAAATATTGCTTATGACATGCATGTTACTGCCATGAAAATGTGCAAACAGGGTGTCCGGGAACAGGATATTTTCGGAGCAATCGAAGGTATAGCGCTGGCTAAAGGCGGAGGAACCTCTTTCCCGATAATTTTGAGTATTAACGGTCAGACACTTCATAACCATGCCCATGGTAATATTTTAAAGAAAGGCAGAATGATGGTTACTGACGCAGGTGCTGAAACAAATATGCACTATTCCTCCGACATTACACGCACAACCCCTGTTGGTGGCAAATTCAGCCAGCTGCAAAAAGATATTTATGAAATAGTTCTCAAAGCAAATACGGAAGCGATAAAAGCAACCTGTCCGGGTATTTCAAACCGCGACCTGCATTTTAAAGCATGTAAGATAATTGCATCAGGATTAAAAGAGCTGGGTTTAATGAAAGGCGATATTGATGAAGCTGTTACAGCCGGTGCACATGCTCTTTTTATGCCACACGGACTTGGTCATATGATGGGACTTGATGTACATGATATGGAAGCTCTGGGCGAAAATTATATCGGATATAATGAAAAAGTAAAACGCAGCGACCAGTTCGGACTTGCATTTCTCAGGTTCGCACTGCCTTATAAACCCGGACATGTATTTACAATTGAACCGGGCTGTTATTTTATTCCTGAGCTGATCGAAAATTGGAAATCGGAGGAAAAATTCAAAGAGTTTATAAACTACAGCAAGATTGATAAATATATGTCGCTTGGAGGAGTACGTATCGAGGACAATGTTCTTATAACGGAAAAAGGACATAAGGTCCTCGGCAAACCGATCCCGAAAACAATTAAGGATATCGAATCCATCTGTTCATAAAATTTAGCTGGCGCGGATTTGTAATCCGTGCCTTCAATTATGCCCCGTCTTTTTGCCATCGGAGATATTCACGGATGTTACAAGCCATTTCATGAGCTTGTAGTAAAGATCATTAACCTGCAAAAAACTGACAGGCTCATTCTTCTGGGCGATTATATTGACCGTGGTGAACAAAGCAAGGAGGTAATAGATTTTATTTTTGATCTTAAAGAGAAAGGATTTGATGTAACACCTCTTTCGGGGAATCATGAATCGTTGCTCCTTGAGTCTTACTTCAATCCTGAAATGCTGCCCCTATGGTTCATGAATAACGGAGAGATAACAATGCAAAGTTTTGGAATAGGGAACATAAAAGATCTTCCGGAAAAATACCTGAAATTTTTTTCAGAACTTGAATATTATATTTCTGTCGGAAATTTTTTGTTCGTCCACGCAGGATTCAATGATCATGAAGAGGATCCTTTTTCTGACAGGTACCATATGATCTGGGAAAGCAGACTTGTTTATGAAAATCCGGTCTTTCAGGGAAAGATAATAATACATGGACACCGGCCTAAAAATGTGGGATATGTTCAAAGACTTATACGTGAAAAATCGGGAGTGATACCTATTGATACCGGCTGCGTATATGAAAAAGAGCTTGGCTATGGATTTCTTTCCGCGCTGGAAGTAAATACAATGAAACTCCTTTCAATTCAAAACAGTTAGATTATTCTTTTATTCCGTAACACTTCTTCTTTTTAAAATAATCTGTATATATGTCCTATTAAAAATGCTATTTTTAATGTTATGATTTATTCGTCAATATATAGTAAATTGGGAAAATACTTAATGTTCAAATAATCAATCGAAAAAATGAAATTGACAATTGATGAACTTGAAAAGATGGCTCGTACATTGAGGCTTAATGTAATCAGAATGGTTGGTATCGGTCAGAAAGGTCATCTGGGCGGATCGTGTTCCCTTAGTGAAATTATAGCTGTACTTTATTTTCACCAGATGAAACATGATCCAAAAAATCCGAAATGGGAGGAAAGAGACAGATTCCTGCTGAGTAAAGGACATGCAGCT
>JAPLEC010000188.1 GCA_026391515.1 Bacteroidia bacterium
CAGATAACAGAGATGGATGTCTCTGTTTATACTTCCAATTCATCGCCTGAGAGTACATATACAGATGGAATAGCCCAGCAGCTGACCAATGCTTATGGAAGATATTTCCTTGCATTCCGGACCTACAAAGATTATATCACGGGGGTCACATTCTGGGGACTGGCCGATGATTATACATGGCTTGATAATTTCCCTGTCGCTGGCAGAAAAAACTACCCATTGCTGTTCGATGTAAATCTGGATCCAAAGGCGGCATATTTTGAAATAATAGATTTTTAACCCTCATAAAAGTGTTTAGGTTAGGTTAATTAGGGGGTTTGTGGCTGAGGCCGACCTGCCAGGGAAGGCCTCAGTTTTTAATATTTTATATATTTTTAATGTAAATTATCAGGGTATATTTACAGTACATTTAACATCTTTAAACAAAATTAACAGATAAGATATGAGTGAGATTCTTCAGCAGCTTTCACATTGTGTCGAATTCGGCAAGATTGACAAAATATCTCCCTATCCTCCTGACATGAAAGGTCAGGATGGTGCTGATGAAATAGCTAAGAGAGCACTGGATGAGGGCTTAAATCCCAACGATATCCTTGAAAAAGCACTGATCCCCGCAATGGCCATTGTGGGTGATAAATTCAGCAGAAAAGTGATATATGTGCCCCAGATGCTTATGGCTGCCAAAGCTATGAGCAACGCCATGAAACACCTGAAACCCTTCTTTCAGTCAGGTGAAGCAATACGTAAAGGGAAGTTTATAATTGGAACAGTTTCAGGCGATCTGCACGACATAGGAAAGAACCTGGTAGCAATGATGATTGAAGGCGGTGGATGGGAAGTGATCGACCTCGGTGTAGATGTGAGCACCGAGAAATTTATAAAAGCTATTAATGAAAACCCGGAAGCTAAGATTGGCCTTTCTGCTTTGCTTACCACCACAATGGAAAATATGAAAAAAACTGTCGGAACAATAAGAGAGAAATATTTAGATTCCAGGATCCTTGTCGGGGGAGCTCCCGTTACAATAGACTATTGCCAGAAGATTGGAGCCGATTTCTATTCGCCTGATCCTCAGGGAGCAGTGAATTATCTGAATCAACTGAAATTATAATTGTCAATGTTTCTATATGAAAACTATTCTTACAGGCCGGACTAAAGAAGTCATAATAGATACGGCAGGACCGGTAATAATCATAGGGGAAAGCATAAATCCGACAAGAAGAAAAAAGCTGGTAACGACATTGCAGGAGGGAAATTTTGAATATGTGCTGGAACTTGCTGAAAGTCAGATAAAAGCAGGAGCCGATATACTTGATGTGAATGTGGGCTTTCCGGGAGTTGACGATGTAAAGCTTTTACCTGAAACTGTGAAAGTGCTTCAGGATAATTTTGATGTTCCGTTATGTCTTGATTCCCCTAATCCGAAAGCTATTGAAGCTGCACTGAAAGTTGCCACCGGCAAATACCTGATCAATTCCGCGAATGGAGAGGAAAGGTCGTTGAATGCCCTCCTTCCGGTAGCAAAGGAGTTCGGGGCTGCAATAATAGGATTATGTATGGATGATGACGGAATAACTCATGATCCTGAAAAAAGAGTAGCTATTGCCGGAAAAATTATTGAGAGAGCTCTTAAAGCAGGTATTAATGCTGAAGATGTTATAATTGATCCGCTTGCAATGGCAGTCAGTGCTGATCCGCAAGCATGTCTGGTGACACTTGAAACCATAAGGCTTGTGCATCAGAAGCTGGGTCATAACATTACCCAGGGAGCAAGCAATATTTCTTTCGGCCTGCCCGACAGGGAATCATTGAATGCAGCATTTATGGCACTTTCAATTTACAACGGACTTACATGTCCGATAGCAAATCCGGAAAAGATCACTGCTGCAATACGTGCTGCTGATCTTGTTCTGGGGAGAGACGACTTTGCTGTAAGATTTGTGGAATACTTCCAGAGCCGACAATGACTATTTAATTAATGATACTTTAAATTATCTGACTCTACATGTTTGGTTTAAAACCTGCCCGCAGATGGCAGCCTGCTTTTTATCCTTTTAAAAAGGAAACTTTTTCACGACGCTTGCTGGCAAGAACAGAGCTGGCTTTCAAGGGGCCTGTTTTCGGATGCCGGATGTGCGGTAATTGCCTTCTCCAGGAGACAGCATTTATCTGCCCTATGGAATGCCCCAAGGGAATGAGGAACGGACCATGCGGCGGAGTGACACCGGAAAAAAACTGTTATGTCGATGAGACAAGGAAATGCATCTGGTACTCAATCTATAAACGAGCTTTAAAGAAAGGAAGAGAAGAAAAGCTTCTTGAAGTGCTGCCTCCTCTCGACTGGAATAAAGTGGGAACAGAAACATGGGGTGATGTAGTACGACAGGTCAGGGAAATTGGCACCGGAACTTTTATCAGCGGAGTTTTATCAAGCGATAAGGAGAAGCATAACAGAGTTTGGGACAGTGTTTTTAAAACGGTACGCCAACCTGAATGGTGGAATGGCGATTCAGAATATCATCCTGCTGCTTACCAGGAACCTGCTTCTAATCTGGAAACCAGTCTCAGGAAACGCGAATTTGTTGTTGCCACAGAGGTGACTCCTCCATTGAGCGCAAATTCAGCAAAGCTTGTAAAAGGAATTGAGCTTGTAAAACCATTCGTTACTGCAGTTAACTTCACAGATGCTTCATCGGCGAATCCAAAGATGTCGAGCCTTGCCTGTTGTAAAATAGCTAATGACCTGGGAGCTGAGCCGGTGTTGCAGATCGCTGCCCGTGATACTACAAGAATAGGGCTCCAGTCAACTGTGATAGGTATTAATAGTCTGGGTATCAGGAATATACTTTGTGTTACCGGAGATAATTCAAAGATCGGACCAGTGCCAATAAGCCAGATGAATTTTGTCGATCTGGACTCTGTTCAGATGTTATGGATCCTGAGGAAAATGAGAGATGAAGGTATTTATCTTGATGGAAGAAAGATTAAGGTACCTCCAAAATTTTTTCTCGGTGCAGCAACTGCACCTTTCGCAGCCGATCCTGAGTTGCAGGCAATCAGGGATCAGAAAAAAGTGAATGCAGGAGCACAGTTCTTCCAGACAAATATCATCTTTGAACCGGAAAAGCTTGGTCAATGGCTTGAACAGCTGGATAAAAGAGATGTTCTGGAAAAAGTATATATCCTTGTTGGTGTGGCACCAATGAAAAGTTATAAAATAGCACATTATCTTCATACCAAAGTACCCGGTGTTACAATTCCTGAAAAAATATTGCTCAGGATGGAAAGAGCAGGCGATGGTGCACCTGAGGAAGGAATACAAATTGTACTGGAATTAATTGAATCGATAAAAAATAAAAGGGGCATTAATGGAATCCACCTTATGACTTTGGGATGGGAAGAGGTAGTGGAGAGGATAATTACGGAATCAAATCTTGGCCCCCCAATCCCGCCTAAGCGGGACTAAACCTGTCCTCACGCTGGCGCCGATTTGGCTTCGCCGAGCTCGCGGTTGCTAGCGCGGATTTGTAATCCGTGCTTTGCAATCCGCTCGGTTGTAATCGGTGCCAGGTAGAAGTAAAACAATGGGCACGGATTGCGCTTCGCTAAATCCGCGCCAGCGTTTTGGTAAGGAGCATTTACGTGATTAAATGACTGAATATGTATTAAATACAATTTAACAATCCAATGAAAAAGACATTTTTACCTTTCATTCTATTACTTTCATTTTCATTTCATTCATTCATTTTC
>JAPLEC010000304.1 GCA_026391515.1 Bacteroidia bacterium
AACCGCATTTAGGACAAACGTATTTAATTGGTTTATTCACTTTGCTCATTATTAATGATTTCTGATCTTGTTTTCCATCTGCCCGATTTTCGAAGAGCCTGATCGAGGATATACTCAATTTGTCCGTTCGTGCTGCGGAATTCATCAGCAGCCCAATTTTCCAATGCCTTCAGCTTCTCCGGGTTAATCCTGAGAACAAATGGTTTTTTCTCACTCATGCTATGAATGTAAAGTACCAGCGTTAACAATAGGTGTGACATCCTTGTCGGCGCAGAGGACCACCATCAGGTTGCTAACCATAGCAGCTTTCTTTTCTTCATCAAGCTCCACAATTTTCTTATCTGAAAGCTGTTCGAGAGCCATTTGAACCATAGAAACAGCACCCTCGACAATTTTAAATCTTGCCGCAACGACTGCCGCTGCCTGCTGTCTCCTCAGCATTGCATTTGCTATCTCTTCAGCATAAGCTATGTAGTTGATCCGGGCTTCAATAACCTCGATCCCCGCAATCATAAGCCTTTCGCGGATCTCTCTTTCAAGCTCCGAGTTAACCTCTTCTCCCCCGCCCCGCAAAGCTATAACAGCATCATGATCCTCTAAATTATCATAAGGATATAGCCCGGCAAGCTTTCTAAGCGCAGCATCGCTCTGAACCAGCACAAAATGCTGATAATCATCAACATCGAATACTGCTTTATATGTATCCAGGACCCTCCAGACCAGCACAAAACCGATTTTGATCGGGTTGCCGATCTTATCATTTACCTTAATTGGCTCACTGTTAAAGTTGCGTGCCCTCAAAGATAATTTCCTTTTTGTGTAAAAAGGATTTACCCAGAAGAATCCATTTTCTCTTACAGTGCCTTTGTATGCTCCGAAAAGAACCATCACACATGAGCCGTTAGGGTAAACCACCGTAAAACCAATGATTGTGAAAATAAAAAACAGTACCAGAAGGATACCAAGCCAGATTATTTGAAATGCAAATCCGGCAATTGAACCGCCGATAAACAAAAATGCCATCAGCAGAGCTAAATAACCCGAAATGGGTTTTACTGTAAATTCGTTTTTCATTGTAATTGATATTAATATGATATCACAAAGATATTATTTTAAATAATACAATGCAAGAAAAAACACAGATTTTTTTCTGTGTCTTCTCATTTTTTTTAATAACTCTTTCTGATGTTCGCAATCAGCCGGCGTGTCAGCCGTTTGCCAGGTACAGGTTTTACCTGCTTTAAAAGGTCAATTACATCGCTGAACTGAGGATAAAAACCCCATGCATCTTCAAAAAGGTCTATCTCTTCAGTTTTAATATCGCGATATAAAAGAAAAGGAGTAGAAATTAATCCCATAGGCTTCATTTTTTATGGAAAACGCAGACGGGAAATTATTATTGTATCAAAGATAAAATAGGTTTTAGGGCGTTAAGGCTTGAAGGCTTTAGGGCCGTGATGCCCTAATGCCGTAACACCCTAATGCCTTCAATTCAAAGTAAGACTGATTTTCTTCTCTTCGATAAGCTTCCGCATGTTTATAAGTGCATATCTCATGCGGCCCAGAGCTGTATTTATACTGACATCGGTAATATTAGCTATTTCCTTGAAGCTCAATCCTGCATAGTGACGGAGAATTACAACTTCGCGCTGATCATCAGGCAGATGACTGATCATTTTTCTTACATCTTTCTGTATCTGTCTTTTGATCATATCATCTTCAACTGTCGATTCAGAGAGTTTTTTTGAATTGAACAGATCTGACTCATAGTCATCATTTGATACTGTGTTCATCTGCTTCACCTTGCGAAAATGGTCAATAATGAGATTGTGGGCAATTCGCATGACCCAGGAGATGAATTTTCCGTTATCCTGGTATTTTCCGGCCTTGACAGACTGGATCACTTTCATGAAAGTATCCTGAAAAAGATCTTCGGCAAGCGCCTTATCGCGTATATACAAGCTGATATACGTAAAAACTTTATTCTTATGACGGTGGATTAAATGCTCAAAGCAGAACTGCTCGCCTTTTATGAACCTCTGTATCAGTTCATAATCGGAAATCATTTTATTCATAGCTCACTCTTTTAAATTACCAAGAGTAGAGTTGTTTAATAGGCAGTCCTCCTTTATTAATGAAGTATAACGCAACACAAAAGAAAACAATTTTTTTTGATTTGAAAGTATTACTTTTGGATTTTAACTAAAAATTTACACGAACGACCAGAAATCAGTGATGAACGGGTGCATTGAAATCAAGGGGGCGAAGGTTCACAATCTTAAAAATGTTAGTCTCAATATACCACGAAATAAGCTGGTTATAATAACCGGAATCTCTGGTTCGGGGAAATCGTCGCTGGCATTCGATACCATTTATGCTGAAGGACAAAGACGGTACGTCGAAAGCCTTTCTTCATATGCCCGTCAGTTTCTCGGCAGGATGAACAAACCTGAAGTCGATTTCATTAATGGAATCCCTCCTGCCATAGCTATCGAACAGAAGGTAAACTCGCGTAATCCCAGAAGTACAGTAGGTACATCGACTGAAATATATGACTATATCAGGCTCCTTTATGCAAGAATAGGCCGGACATACTCCCCTGTTTCCGGGAAAGAGGTAAAAAAGCACAGTGTTGACGATATTGTCGATTTCCTGGCAGCTCTGCCAGAAGGAATAAAAGTTATTATCACCTCTTCGGGTGAAATTCCGGAGAACATTGAAATCTCAGAATATTTTTCATTTCTTGAAAAGCAGGGATATAATCGTATCGAATCAGATGGCGAAATTGTCAGAACAGATGAAATAAAAGATTATAATTCTTTTAAGCCGGGACAACCGATCAATATTGTGATTGACAGGCTTGTAATCAGCCACTCAGCCGACAATTTCAGCAGGGCAGCCGATTCTGCACAAATCGCCTTTCATACCGGCCATGGATATTGTCAGGTTGTCATCACCGACAAGGATAAGATCAGGAGAGAGAACTTCTCAAACAAGTTTGAGGAAGACGGGATAATGTTCGAAGAGCCTTCAGAGTATCTTTTCAGCTTTAATAATCCAATAGGTGCCTGCCCGGTCTGTGAAGGGTATGGTAAGATTATCGGAATTGATGAGAGTCTGGTGATTCCCGATCAGAATCTCTCGGTGTACCAAGATGCTATAGTCTGCTGGAAAGGCGAGACTATGAAGAAGTGGAAAGAGAGGCTTATTGCAAATGCGAAACTGTTTGATTTCCCGATACATAAGCCTTATTACCAGCTTACAGAAGAGCAAAAAGGAATTCTCTGGAAAGGAAACAAATATTTCTATGGCTTAAACAGATTTTTCGAACACCTGGAAAAGAAAAAATACAAGATCCAGTACAGGGTTCTTCTAAGCCGCTATCGTGGAAAAACGATCTGTCATGAATGTAATGGATCAAGACTTAAGAAAGAAGCCGGTTACGTAAAAGTGGCAGGCAAAACTTTACAGGAGCTTGTCACTCTGCCTGTTGATAAATTGTTGGAATATTTCGGAAAAATATCCCTCCCACCGGAAGATGCTGTGATTGCGGAAAGATTGCTGAAAGAGATCACGATGAGACTTCGGTTCCTGATCGATGTCGGACTTCCCTATCTTACACTCGACAGATTATCATCGACATTGTCAGGAGGTGAATCTCAGAGGATCAATCTTTCGACCTCACTAGGCAGTAATCTGGTCGGTTCCATGTATATTCTGGATGAGCCAAGCATCGGGCTTCATCCACGTGATACTAAACTGCTGATTAAAGTGCTTAAAGAGCTGCGCGACCTCGGAAATTCGGTAATTATAGTCGAACATGAAGAAGAGATAATAAGAGCAGCAGATGAAATAGTGGATATGGGGCCTGAGGCAGGGAGACTTGGAGGGCAGGTTGTTTTTCAGGGAAGTCTTGATCTTACACCTTTAAATCAGTCGCTTACAGCCGGTTATTTAAGCGGCAGACTCACTGTTCCTGTTCCGCAAAAAAGGAGAAAATGGAACAGCTTCATTGAAATCAGGGGTGCCAGGGAAAACAATCTGAAGGGCATAAATGTCAGGTTTCCTCTTCATACAATAACTGCTGTCACAGGTGTCAGCGGATCAGGAAAATCGAGTCTCGTTTCCGAGATACTTTTCAAGGTTCTTTCAAACCGGATAGACGGGAGCAACCTGAAACCCGGCCAGTTCAGGGAAATAGCCGGAGATATTACATCTCTGACCGGAATAAAGCTGGTCGATCAAAATCCTATAGGTAAGTCAAGCCGGTCAAACCCTGTGACATATCTTAAAGCATACGATGAAATCCGGAAGCTTTATTCAGAGCAGCAGGCATCTGTTCAGAATAATTTTAAGGCTTCTCATTTCTCATTTAATATAGAAGGAGGAAGATGCGAAGAGTGCCAGGGCGAAGGTATTATCAGGGTTGAAATGCAGTTCATGGCTGATGTTGAACTTACCTGCGAAGCCTGCAAGGGGATGAGATTCAGAAAAGATATCCTGGAAGTCAGGTATCATGGGAAAAATATTTATGACATGCTTGAGATGACTGTTGATGATGCAATTGATTTCTTTGGAAGTCATCCCGGCAGGGGTGAGATGCGTATAATAGATAAGCTGAAACCGTTATCGGATGTGGGATTGGGATACATTAAAATGGGACAGTCGTCGAGCACTTTATCGGGGGGAGAAAGCCAGAGAGTGAAGCTTGCCTATTTTTTAAGTCAGGAGAAAGGGAATGGTCATATCCTGTTCATATTTGATGAGCCGACGACAGGGCTTCATTTTCATGATATAAACAAATTGCTTAAATCAATAAATGCTCTTGTGGATCATGGTCATTCAGTGATTCTTATAGAGCATAATCAGGAAATCATTAAAAGCTCCGACTGGGTTATTGACCTGGGTCCGGAAGGTGGTGAAGAAGGCGGATATGTGGTATTTGAGGGGAAGCCTGAGGATCTGGCAAAATGTAAGGGATCGTATACAGGGAAATACCTGGCAAGTAAACTTGGTAATCGGCCCCCAACCTCCTAAAGGGGGCTTTAAATGTATTGAATTTATAAGTCCCCTTTAGGGGATTTAGGGGCAAAAACAAAGGGACATTGCATGCAACGTCCCTACAATCATTTAGATATAATTTCTCTTATTTCTTAATCTTAAATCCGAACATTATTGCAACACAGCCGCTTGCAGGTGTATCACCTGGCTTATTGAATGAAGAGACTTTAACAACAAGCTTAAGCTGCTGGCTTGATTGCAGTTTAAAATCCCATGTTTTAGCGAAGTCCTTATCCTTATTTGTATAGAGAACATTTTTTTCCGAGTCCAGAATTTTAAACTCGATGGCAGGTAATTTATCTTCACCAACTATTGCAACCCTGTACTCCATATTGGAGTAAAATGTTTTATACAGTTCTGCTTCTTCGCCCTCGACAAGGACAGCAGCATGATAATTGCCGTCGTGCTGAAAAGGGCCAAGTTCAGGGAGGCATTCTTTCTTGGCAAATGCCTTGCATTGTGCATTTGCAGATCCGCTATAGGCAAAAACAAAAAATGCAAGTATCGGTATAATCTTTAATAGTCTCATAGCTTTTCTATATTACGAATCTACATTATGAACGAATTTCTTATCTCAGCAACTACTGATGACAGTTCCTTGAATATTTCGGGAGTCATGTCAGTCTTAACTTCTGATTTCAGAACAGTAGTATTTGAAGTTTTGTCGTATTCAGGTCTGACAGGGCCGGATGTTATCTTAAATTTATCAAAAACTGCCTTAAGCTTTGAAACCTGGACAATAAGTTCATCAACCGAAGGATCTCCTTTGCTGCCCTTAAGCAGGTTCAAAAGTATATCAATTGAAAGCTTCTGGTCAATAATTCTTCCAACGAGCTTATTACCGTTAAAATCATTCATATCAACCAGCTGGGTGGAGATATATAGACCTTCAATCCAGCCTCCTACAAGAACTGTTGAAGCAACTGCAGTACGTCCCATATCTTCAAGTTCTGAGTTTGAATTCATGAAAGTCTGCGATACAACATCCATAATGACTTCAGTGTTATTGATATTTGCTTCGAGTTTGTCGATATCCTCCTGCTGAATTGCCTTTAGAATGCCAAGGCCATCAGCCATCTTCTTGGCAGCATTCATATAATCAATTAACAGCTGGGTTTGCTCATACAAGCTCGCAAAACTAAGATCACAGGTATAAATACCCAGATTAAGTGCCATTGCCTTGCTGGTAACATAATTATTCTGATTGGAGACAGGGTTAAGAAGATGCTCATCAAACCTTGCTCCTGCTGATTTTATAAGCATAGCTGATTCGAGAGGAGAAGGTAATGCATTGAATATTTTTTCGGCCTGTTTAATATCCTGCAAAACCTCAGCATTCGGAGCCACTGTGACCGTTACATTTTCTTCGGCTGGTTTTTTGCCACCTTTACAGCCTGATAATAAACTGATTATCAGTATAAATACCACTAAAACACCTGAACTGATTCTGTACTTTCTATTCATGATTTTAATATTTAATTATCAAACGTAATTCACGACTAAATTAGTATAATATTTTTATTTTTCAAAAACACATCATGTATTTGACTCTATTTCTAACTTTGCCAAAAAAATATTCAGGTGATACGAGCGGGGAAAAAACTCAGGGAGCTCTCTGCTATCCTCAGCAAGCGCAACAAGGTGCAAGTTTCTGAAGCTATTAAAATGCTCAGGGGTGAGGAGCCGTATGAAGGCGCAATAGGCCTGCTGACTTCATTCTATAATGAGACCGAAGAAAAATCTATACAAAAAACAATTGAAGAATTTTTTAATGATTTGAAGGATCAGTCTGTCAGGCCAGAGATCATAGCAGAGATAAGAAGGCCATGGAAATCAAATACAATCAGCATGTTAGTAGCATCATGCTGGCAATCGGGACTGGATTATTCAGATTACCTTGTTGATATGGCAAAGGTTTTTCTGAAAGGAGATTTTGCCACTGCAATTGAATGTATGACAGTAATTGAAGAATCGGTTAATAACAGCAGCAGGGAAAGAAAAGATGAGATTATCAATATCTTAATGGAAAGTTCGCTTTCATATATTAATGAAAAAGCTCCGCTTACTCTCGAGCTGATCACAATACTGGAGAGATAGATTCCCCCTTCAAAGGGGGAATCACATTTAATCCTCTGATGAGAAATACTTCATAAACTGGGTTCTTTCATATATTACCGGCTTTTCATAGTTGCGGTAATTAAGTTTCGCCCTGAAATCATTGATTGTCCGGAATCCATTTTTATCCATCCAAGTTTCAATCTGCCTGTTCATTTGCTTAAGGAACGGTATTCCCTTCTCATACAAAACAGAGCAAACCTGCACTGAATGAGCTCCGGCGAGAAGGTATCTGACAGCATCAGCACCACTATGAACCCCTGTTGAAGCCGAAATATCAATCTTTATATCCTGGGCGCTGGCCATTGCAATCCACCTCAGAACATATCGTCTCTCGCTCTCGTGGCTAAAAATTGATGCAGGAACAATATCAATTTTATCAATATTAATATCTGGTTCATAAAACCTGTTGAACATAACGACACCTTCTAC
Organism: Bacteroidia bacterium; assembly: GCA_026391515.1. GTDB lineage: Bacteria > Bacteroidota > Bacteroidia > Bacteroidales > VadinHA17 > LD21. The sequence continues at coordinate 7,609 of JAPLEC010000304.1, forward strand.
TTTTCTCATGTAGAACTGGTCAATCATATTCAGAATATTAGAAAACCTGTACCCTATTTTGATTGCAATAGGAATTCTGACAGTTTTTTTCAGTTTTTCAATCAGGTCGAGATATATTTTTTCAGCCTCAGCAGCAGATTTCTTCCTGTCGAGAGGAAGGAAGAAGACATTGATCTCCAGAGCATCGGCACCTGCTTCAACAATGTTTTTAGCAAATCCTGTCCATCCTTCGGAAGAAAAGCAGTTAATACTCGGGATAACAGGAATGCTCAGAATTTCTTTTGCTTTCCTTATAAGATTAAGGTATTCCTCAACAGAATGTGATTTAATATAAAATGATGTATAATCATCAGCCTCAGGGTACCCTGATGAAGAGCTTAATGTATTGATATGCTGTGTTATCTGCTCTTCAAAAAGCGATTTCAGGACAACTGCTCCTGCACCACTGTCCTCTGCCTCTTTAAGATATCCCAGCGTTGATGTGAGTCTGCTGCTGCTGACAATCAACGGACTTTTAAGAGTTAAGCCAAGATATTTAACCGCAAGTTTTTCCATTTAATTATTCCTCTGATTTTCAATTTCGTTCTCCAAATATAATACTTCCAATCCTGACAATAGTGCTGCCTTCTTTAATAGCAATTTTAAAATCTCCCGACATTCCCATCGATATTTCTTTAAAACAAACCTCTTCCGGGAAATATTTCTCTTTCAGCACTTTGAAGCAATCTGTCAGATACCTGAACTCTTCGCGGATCAGCTTTTCATCATCAGTAAATGTTGCCATTCCCATAACACCCCAAAGTCGTACCGATTGTAAATGTCTGAATTCTTCTGAACTGATCATATCGATAACTTCATTCATGCTGAAACCGTACTTTGTTTCTTCTTTTGCAATATAAAACTGAAGAAGACAATAAACTATTTTGTTGATTTTCAGGGCTTCGGCATTTATTGCTCTTAATAATTTAAATGAATCTACCGAATGAATCATACTGATGAATGGGACCAGGAATTTAACTTTATTAGTCTGGAGATGGCCAACATAGTGCCATTCAATATCATCAGGAAGCAGGTCTTTCTTTGAAATCAGCTCCATCACCCTATTCTCTCCGAAAATCCTGTGGCCGGTATTGTAAGCTTCAACTATCTCGGTTGCAGACTTTGTTTTTGATACAGCAACAAGTTTTACAGATGATGGGATTTGCTGCTTTAAAGAGATAATATTTGAGGTAATATCTGACATATATTCTTAATTCTTAACCCTCCCTCCAGCTCCCTCCCTTATGAATAAGGGAGAGAGTGAGATCACTATAAATGTGCAAGTTACACCCCTTCCCTTAGACTTAAGGGAAGGGGTTGGGGGTAGGGTTTATATCAATTTTATTCCAGCAGATGTATCACCAGTCCGCTTCTCAGCTTTGGTTCAAACCATGTCGTTTTAGGGGGCATAATATTCCCTGAATCGGCAATGGTAATAAGTTGTTTCATCGATACCGGGTATAACGCGAATGCAACTTTCATCTCGCCGCTGTCGACTCTCTTTTTCAACTCGCCAAGGCCTCGTATCCCTCCTACGAAATCAATACGTTTCGACCTGCGAAGGTCCTGGATATCAAGTATTGGCACAAGTATCTGGTTTGTCATGATAGTCACATCAAGTACTCCGATCGGATCATTATCATCGTAAGTTCCTTTTCTTGCTGTCAGACTGTACCACTTGTCACCAAGGTACATAGAGAAGTTATGAAGCCTGCGGGGCTTATAGATTTTATCGCCCTTCTCCTTTATCTCAAATCCTTTTTCAAGCTTCAGAATAAATTCTTCATCGGTCAGGCCATTAAGATCTTTTATTGTTCTGTTGTAATCGATTATTCTTAACTGATCGTCAGGAAAATGGACAGCCATAAAGAAATTATACTCTTCAGTACCGTTATGTTTAGAGTTATTCTCCCGCTTCTCCTTTCCTACCAGTGCAGCTGCTGCTGTTCTGTGGTGACCGTCAGCCACATAGGTAAAGGGTACCTTCTCAGCAAATAGCTTTTCAATATGCTTTGTGGTTTCGGGATCACGTATAACCCAGAAATGGTGGCCGAATCCATCTTCTGCTTTAAAATCGTACTCCGGCTTTTGCTTTTTGACAATTTTCTTAACTATTGCATCGATCTGTTTTACAGCAGGATATGTAATAAATACCGGTTCAATGTTAGCATTATTAACACGGATATGTACCATCCTGTCCTGCTCTTTATCGGGCCTGGTAAGCTCATGCTTTTTAATTACTCCATTCAGGTAGTCGTCGACTGAAGCACATCCTGCAATTCCGTATTGTGTACGGCCGGCCATGGTTTGAGCATAAATATAATATGTTGGATTTTCATCCTGAACCAGCCAGCCCTTTTTTCTCCATAATGCAAAATTTTCAACCGATTTTTTATATACCGATTCGCTATGTATGTCCGTGTCAGCCGGCAGATCTATTTCTGCTCTGGTTATGTGAAGCAATGAACATTCTTTTCCTTTGGCCATAGCCAATGCTTCCTCCGCGTTCATTACGTCATACGGCAGACAAGCCAAATCTTTTGCTATTTCATGGGGAGGTCTTAATCCCCTGAAAGGTTTAACAACTGCCATCAGAAATACATTTTATTTATTAACCCTATATTTTTCGTTGCCGGTTTTGAAATAATCGACTATTTGTCGGGCAGCAGCAACACCTGCATTTATATTTGCTTCTTCGGTCTGGGCGCCCATCTTTTTCGCTGTAAAGATAAATTTACCTTTGTATTTTTCTTCAAATACAGCTTTGCAATCAGGCTCTACATCAGACAGATATCTGAAGTCAGCTCTCTCCTCAAAAATTTTCAGAAGGCCATCTTCGTCAATCACCTCTTTCCTGGCAGTATTTACGAGAACAGCATCTTTCGGCATTTTCTTCAGAAGGTCATAGCCTATCGATTTTTTTGTCTTATCATTTGCAGGCATATGAAGTGAAACGTACTGGCATTTTGAATATAGTTCATCAACGTTTTTGCAGATTTTAACACCTTCTTTTAAAATATCATCATCTTTTACAAAAGGATCATGTGCATAGACCTGCATTCCGAATCCGTGAGCTATTTTAGCCATATATTTTCCGACATTCCCGAATGCATGTAATCCAAGGTGTTTATCCCTCAGCTCACTGCCTGATTTGCCTGCGAAACCGCCACGAGCCTGGTAAAGCATCAATTCAAAAGCAAGTTCTGCAACAGCATTTGAATTTTGTCCCGGGGTATTCATTGCTATTACTTTATGAGCAGTACAGGCTGGCAGGTCGAGATTATCGAAGCCTGCTCCGGCACGAACAACGATTTTCAGCTTTTTGGCAGCATCCAGCACCTGGGGAGTAACAAGATCGCTCCGCACTATCATTGCATCAGCGTCAGCGACAGCGGAAAGCAGTTCTGAGACATCCTTATAATTCTCAAGTAATGCAAGCTCATAACCTGCAGCATCCGTTACTTCGCGGATCAGCTTAATTGCAACCGGTGCAAAAGCTTTTTCTGTTGCGACAAGGATTTTCATATCATAAAAATTTTAGTTGTTTTTTTCAAATTCTTTCATTGTATCGATAAGTGCCTGAACACTTTCCTTCGGCAGAGCATTATATGTCGAAGCCCTGAAGCCGCCAACTGACCTGTGCCCTGCAATACCAACCATTCCTTTCGATTTTGCAAAATCGGCAAAAGGTTGTTCAAGTTCCTTATATTCGTCGGCCATTACAAAGCATATATTCATAACTGACCTGTCTTCAGGATCTTTAATTGTTGGAACAAACAATTTATTCCTGTCGATTTCGTCGTACAGCAACTGTGCTTTTTCATTATTTTTCTTTTGCATAACCTTCACGCCTCCAAGCCCTTTCAGCCACAAAAGAGTTTGTTGAGCAGCAAATACAGCGAATACCGGAGGAGTGTTGAACATTGATTCTGCTTTGATATGTGTCCTGTAATCAAGCATTGTCGGGATTGAGCGTGTTACTTTTCCCAGGGCATCTTCTTTAATGATAACCATTGTCACACCTGCAGGGCCCATATTTTTCTGCGCACCGGCATAAATAATGGAATATTTAGACACATCAACCGGACGGCTGAAAATATCGGATGACATATCTGCGACCATCGGAATACTGACATCGGGATCTTTTTTTAATTCTGTCCCGAAAATGGTATTGTTGGTTGTAATATGGAAATAATCTGCATCTGCCGGAACTGTGTAGTTCTTTGGTATATAGTTAAAGTTTTTGTCTTTTGAAGAAGCTGCTTCAACGGCATCGCCATAAATTTTTGCTTCCTTAAATGCTTTACTGGCCCATTCTCCTGTTACGAGATATGCAGATTTCTTATTCATCATATTCATTGGCACCATTGCAAATTGCAGGCTTGCGCCGCCACCAAGAAAAATTACCTGATAACCTGAAGGTATTTCAAGCAATTCCTTACAAAGGGCAATAGTGTCGTTCATACACGCAATAAATTCCTTACTGCGGTGAGAGATCTCAAGAACCGAAAGTCCTGATCCGGCAAAATTCTTAATTCCTTCAATTGTATTATCCAATGTGAACTGAGGGAGAATTGAAGGACCTGCAAAAAAGTTGTGTTTTTTCATGTTGAGTATATTACAATTAATAATAGATATTCTGATTCACCTGTCTGACAAAAATAAAATAAAAAACCGATCGTAGTTGTTAATCAATTAACAGTAAGCCAACCTATTTTATAAAATATTATCAACAAGAATCCCATTTTTAATTACAGGAATCTTTTTTGTGAAATCGGGAGTCAGGCAAAAACTTATACAATCGTCAAGACCTTTATCGCGGAGACGTGAACGTTGCGCAACCTTTTCGATATATCCGGACAGATCATTTTTTGCCAGCGACCAGAGATCCATTGCCGCCAGGGTAGAGTCACAGATTGTTAAGTATAAAGAACTCTCCATCAGCCTTTCAGCCATTGCACCGGCACAGAGTGTATCTTCCAGATTGAACCTGTTTTTCCATCCGGAGCAGAATAAGACTACATCTTTTTCCATATTGATTAACCATCCTGTCAGAGAACTAATGTTCAGAAAAGAACCAATCACTATAGCATCTGCAGATGCTGCCATTTTTATAATACCTGTCCCGTTTGTTGTGCTGTAGACTATTGTCTTTCCCTCGACTCTTTCGCGGGTAAAATTAAAAGGTGAATTTCCAAAATCAGCAAAATCAAGTACATGTCCATCACGTTCTGCTGCAACCAGGTATCCCCGATTCTTAAAATCTTTTGCTTCATGCACCTCGGCAACAGGTATTATTGAAGTTGCTCCATTGGCAAAAGCTGTGCAGATAGCAGATGTAGCACGTAATATGTCGATGATTACCACTATTGATCCTGCATGAAGGTCAGGTTCGTACAATGCAGGCGAAAAACATGTTTCAAGTATCCTTTTCCCCATACCCATCTTTTTCCTTAGTGCTCTTTGTGTTTTCCTTTGTGCTCTTAGTGGTTAAATTCTCTTTTTAACCACAAAGGACACTAAGTTCACACAAAGGACACAAAGGGTTTATTTTTTATAAACGGAAGATCGACGACTTTTGCTTTTAGATCTTTATTTCGAATTCGAATATATATTTCGGTTTCAGGCTTCCAGAAGCCTTTTGCGAGATAAGCCATTCCGATACCCTGTTTCAGCATTGGCGACATTGTACCCGAAGTAACTTCTCCAATTTTTTTGCCCGATGCATCGACTACCTCATAATGCTGGCGAGGAATTCCCCGATCAATCATTACAAATCCCTTCAGCCTTATACCGACACCTTCATTCTTTTGCTTCAGCAGAAAGTCTTTATCTATAAAATCCTTTGAATCAATAAATTTGGTAATCCAACAAAGCCCTGCTTCTATTGGTGATGTCTGATCATTAATGTCGTTCCCGTAAAGACAATAGCCCATTTCGAGCCTCAAGGTATCGCGTGCTCCCAGACCTATCGGCCTGATACCGAATTCTTCACCAGCAGTAAAGACAGCATTCCAGAGTTTAGGTCCGTCAATATTTTTAACATATATCTCGCAGCCTCCGGCACCAGTATAACCAGTTGTAGAGAAAATTATATTTTTAATTCCGGCAAATTCCACCTCCTTGAATGTATAGTATCCCATGTCAGTCACTGGAGTTTTTGTAAGCTTTTGCATTGCTTTTAACGCCATCGGACCCTGGACAGCAAGCTGGGCAATGTCGTCCGAGGCATTTACCAGGTCTTTACCTACTTTTAATCCAAAAGGTTCAGCATTCTTAATGCACCAGTTCCAGTCTTTTTCAATATTTGCTGCATTAACTACAAGAAGGTATTTTTCAGGATTGAACTTGTATACGAGAAGGTCATCAACTATTCCGCCTTTTCCATTAGGGAAGCATGAATACTGTACTTTACCATCAAAAAGTACAGAAACATCATTAGAAGTAATATATTGGAGAAATTTAAATGCGCCCGGACCTGTGACCCAGAATTCACCCATGTGAGAGACATCGAAAACACCTACCTTTTGGCGCACAGTTATATGTTCATCGTTAATTCCTGTATATTCCACAGGCATTAAATAACCGGCAAAAGGAACCATTTTTGCACCGGCTTCCTGATGAAATTTTGTAAAAGCGGTATTCTTCATGGATATTATTTAGTTTTGAATAAATATTTCAATTTATTTTCTCTTCAACATTACTTCCTGCCCCCAAATCCACTAAAGGGGACTTGTTAATTATTAACAACTTATCTAGCCCTCTTTAGGGGGTTGGGGGCAAAAACAAAGCACATTTCGAAATCGCTACAACACAAACAAATTATTATAGTAAAGAATGTGTTAACCATCAGAATTCCAGTATCTTGAATTCAACCCTCCTGTTTTTGGTTCTTCCTGCTGCAGTAGCGTTATCGGCTATCGGCTGAAGTGATCCAAAACCTTTGTATTCAAGCCGTGAGCTGCTGATACCTTTCTGGACCAGGTAGTCTACAACAGCCTTCGCCCTGTTTTCAGACAGCTTAAAATTAAGAGGCTCACTACCCGTCTTATCGGTGTGTCCTGATATCTCAATTTTCATTTTTGAATTTTCTTCTAGAATGCTCAGGAGTCGGTCGATCTCCTCATATGAGCTTTTTGTCAGAACTGATTTACCTGTTTCAAAAAGGATATTATTCAGAACTATTTTCTTCCCGACTTTAACTTTTATCAGTGAAATATCAAGATTATAAGCATCACCGGAAAAAGTTGCAGGGATATTAATTCGTTTCATGTCTGAAAGGAATCCACTTCCACGGATATCGACCATGTATGTTTTTTTTGCAGGAAGCTTCACCCTGTAACTGCCATCAACATCTGAACTTGCAGTTGAACCTACAACAAGGTCTGTTGAGAAGTCAATGACATCAATTTTTGCCATCACAGGTTCGCTTGTCTCCGAATCTTTTACTTTACCAATAAGATATAATCCTGTTTCTTTGGGAGGTTCCACAACAGGTGGCGGAGGGGCCTGTATTATCTCTTTGACAATCACAACCGTATCTCTGACAACAACAGTATCAGGTTTTGGAGGAGTCACAGGAATAATGACCGGTTTAGGCGGAAGTATTCTTCCTCTGAAAATATCGAGTCCTCCTATGCTCTCCGAACGGTTTGATGCAAAATAAAATGTACTGTCTTCATTTGAGGCAGGATAGAAGAAAATTTCATCCCATGGTGTATTAACAGGATATCCGTAATTAATTGCCTTACCCCATGTACCGGTCTGATCTTTAACACTATAAAATATATCAAAGCCTCCGGTTGAATTATGTCCTTTTGAACTGAACCAGAGAGTATCACCTCCCTTTGAAAACCTTATTGACTCTTCGTCAAAAGAGCTGTTAATCATTGGACCGGCATTAACTGGTTTTGACCACCTGTGCCCTTCTTGCTTCTTTATCATATAAATGTCCTTACCCCCAAGAATTCCTTTTTCCTTATCTGTAACATACCATACCTCGTCACCTGAAGGAGAAATAGTCATTGAGGTTTCCATTCCGCCACTGTTAATATTAAACGAAACATGGCCGGGGGTTTTCCATTCTCCTTTTTTCTTTTCTGAAACCATGATATTTCCTCCCCTTTCATAACCGACATAAACATAAAGTTCTTCACCTGTCGGGCTAAGATACAGCGGCGTTTCGCAATATGGAGTAGTAAGGTTTTTCCCAATAGAAACAGGCAATCCCCAGCCACTTTCATTCAGCGTTGATGTAAGAATATTCTCATCAAATTTTAAATCGTCATATTGAGTGCTTGATTTTGATAACTGGCGACGTGAAGCAAAAAATATAGTTTTATCGTCGCCAGAAATGATCTCAGCATAATCATCGGAAATTGAGTTTATACCTGCGCCCATATTATTGATTTCAATCCTTAAGGTATCTTTGGTAACCTCCAGAGCAGACTTGCATTCTTCGATGTATCTTTTTGCTGATGTAATATACTCTTTAGGTTTCTTTCCCGGCGTTTTCAGGTAACTTTCAAGTTTTTCAATAGCTTCATTATACTTCCCTGAATATTGAAGTGCCCGCCCGGTAAAAAAAAGAACATCCCCAGTCAGATCACTCTTTTCTTCAAGAACTTTCTGGAAAAACTTTACTGCTTCTTTTTTATTATCAGAATAAAGCGCTGCTACACCAATTTTGTAGTTCAATTCAGGATTAATACTATTGTAGACAACTGCCTTTTTATATTCATCAAAAGCTTTGCCATACGAAACACCCTTATCCTTATAATATTTATCACCATCAATTACATGCTTCCATGCAGCTTCAAAGCCGGTTCTGTTGCTTTTAAAATCTTTCTTACGCACAGTAACCTTTGTCTGACCATCTAGCAAGAGTGAGCAACAAAAAAGAAATATTAGGGCAGGAGATAATAAATAGTACCTCATATAATCTGATTTTTCTCACTATAAAAGTAGCACTTATTTCCCTTTTTCAAAAAAACCTTTTCAACTGCATTAAAAACTGCTCTGACGGAAGAAATAATTGTTATATTTGTTTTATTCTTTGCATTCAGAATAACTCATTTTAGAATTCAATTCTATGGATTACAAATTCATTAGTACTGAATATCTTGATTCAGTATCCGGAGGTAACAGTGAAATGATCCGTGAGATTGTCATTATGTTCAGTCAACAGGTCGTTGAAATGTATAATGAAATGAGAACCCTTCTTTCAGAAAAGAAATATCAAGCTCTTGGCCTGCTGGCGCATAAAGCAAAGTCATCAGTTGCAATAATGGGTATGCATGACCTTGCAGCTATATTGAAAACACTTGAAATTCAGGCAAAAGAAGGTAAGGAAATCGAAAAGTATGAATCGTATGTGACGAGATTCGGTAATGAAACGCGCGAAGCAGTGAAAGAGCTTGAGGATCTGTTAAATAACAAGCTAAAAAATGTTTAAATGATTAACATTGAAAGAAGAGATAAAATTGATATTATAACCTTTTCTGTTGATAAGATCGATGCCCTCATTACTGACGAAATAAGGCAGGAAATCAATAAAGTTTTTGAGAACGGAAACACGAAGGTTATAATAGATCTTAAAGGTGTTCAATATATCGATAGTTCAGGATTTGGATGTCTGCTCGCATGCATGAAAACAGCTAAGAATAACTACTGTACTCTAAAATTTGCCAATCCTGAATCACAGGTGATGGAAGTGCTGAAAACCCTGAATCTGCACACCGTATTCGACATTTATGACGATATTGATGAGTGCGTCAGATCGTTAAAATAAAAATCAATTCTTATGTCCAAGCTTCTCTGGAAACCCGGAACAATGATCTATCCCGTTCCCGCAGTTATGGTAAGCTGCGGATCGGAACCTGATGAATATAATATAATTACAGTCTCATGGGCAGGAACTATCTGTACTGACCCTGCGATGTGCTATGTATCCATAAGACCCTCAAGGCACTCTTACGGAATAATCAAAAAATATGGCGAATTTGTTGTAAATCTGACTACAAAATCACTTGCTTTTGCCACAGACTGGTGTGGAGTGAAGTCCGGAAAGGATCATAATAAATTTATCGAAATGGGTCTTACACCTTTACCGGCATCAAAAGTAAAAGCGCCTCTTATAAAAGAATCACCTGTAAATATTGAATGTCGGGTAAGGGAAATAAAAGAGTTTGGATCGCATCATATGTTTATCTCAGATGTGGTAGCTGTAAATGCCGATGAAGAATATCTTGATAAAAAAAACGGCCTTTTCAAATTGAATGATGCAGCCCTGCTTTGCTATTCACATGGGAATTATTATGAGACAGGTAAAATGATCGGGAAATTTGGATTTTCTGTCGAGAAAAAGAAGAAGAAAAGAAGAAAAAGAGAGTAGTTCAAATCTCTGATCAGGAAAAATTTGTACCAAAGAATAATTTTCATAACTTCAAGTCGCAAAAAAAGTAATCTTCTATGAGTGAAAAGATCCTAGAAACCCTGATGCAGCTGTTTGCTATCATTGCAAAACCTCAGGCCAACGACTCTGAAAGGCGAGGTGTTGTAGAAGTATTCCTCAAGCGTCTGCTTAACCAGGAGCTTGTAAAGGAATACCTGGTAAAATATGATGAAGCTTACGAAGAGGCCAGGAAGAAGCTCGAAAAAAGCAGCGCAGAACGTCGTGAAGGTGCTATTGCCATCAGGATCAGGAAGCTTTGTAAAGATATAAATGAGCAGGGACAGCTTGAACAGGAACAAAGAATTGTGGTTGTAATACAGGCGCTTGAATTCTGTAAATCAGGCGGTCAGGAAGTTAGCCAGCTCGAGCTGGGTTTTATCAGCACACTTGCCGAAGGATTAAACATAACAGAGGAAGAGTATGGATTTATTGAAGAGTTTGTCCTGAATCAATTCAGTAATATACCTGATCATCAGAATATTCTGCTGATAAATGGGAATGAGGAATCAAATCTTAAGGAAGCAAAACATATTTATAAGGAACTGCTGAAAGGCCAGATATGGGTGCTTTTTGTCCCCTCTGTCAAGATGTATTTCGTAAGATTTACCGGTTCCGGTGAACTTTCGATGAATGTGCAATTACTGCAGGAAGATAAAGTTTATCCTTTCAGCCAGGGATCTTCAATAAAAGGTACCAAAATCAAACCCATCTACTTCTGGGACGTTACAATGCAATTCCTCAAAGAAGAGTTTAAATCTTCGATGGTTGTGTATGAAGTGAACAATATCGAATACAGGTTTAAAGGCGGTAAGGTCGGTATTCATCACATGAGCTTCAAGGAGGAATCGGGAAGAATGGTTGGTATTATGGGAGCCAGCGGTGCCGGAAAATCAACACTTCTAAGCGTCCTCAATGGAATAAATGCTCCGTTTGATGGCGAAGTGCTTATTAATGGTATAAGCATCCATAAGGATAAGGAAAAGGTAAAAGGGCTTATCGGTTATGTTTCGCAGGATGATCTGCTCATTGAAGAGCTGACTGTCTTCGAAAATCTTTATTATAATGCGAAACTCTGTTTTGATAATCTTACTGAAGAAGAGATTGTTGAAAGAGTTGACCTTACTTTAAAGAACCTTGGCTTATACGAGATCCGCGATATGAAAGTTGGAAGCCCGCTGAACAAGAAGATCAGCGGTGGCCAGAGAAAACGACTTAACATCTCCCTTGAGCTTATCCGTGAGCCGGCAATAATGTTTCTGGATGAGCCTACTTCGGGTCTTTCTTCGCGCGACTCTGAAAATATCCTCGACCTTTTAAAAGAGCTTGCACGTAAAGGAAAGCTGCTCTTCATAGTAATCCACCAGCCATCTTCTGAAATATTCAAGATGTTCGATAAGCTGATAATACTCGATACCGGCGGATACCTTATATATAATGGAAATCCAGTCGAATCGATCGAATATTTCAAGAGAAAAATTGAACAGGCAAATTACAACGAAAGCGAATGTTATGTCTGCGGTAATGTGAACCCCGAACAAATTTTCAATATTGTTGAAACCAGGGTTGTAACTGAAAGCGGCCAGCCGACGGATACCAGGCGTATCTCTCCTGCTGACTGGAGCAATCTATATAAAGCTGAAAAGAAAGAGGATATTATTGAAAAAGGAGGAGCAATACCTGAGATAAACTTCAAGACTCCCAACAAGTTGAAGCAGATGATAGTGTTTATCAAACGCGATGTATTATCAAAAGTCGCTGATGCCCAATATCTTCTGATTACACTGCTGGAAGCACCTGTACTTGCAATTGCACTTTCATTTCTGATAAGGTATTTTGATAAAAGTAAGATAGGTCCAAAATATACCTTGTATGAGAACGATAATCTTCCTGTTTATATTTTCATGTCGGTAATAATAGCCATATTCATGGGTCTGACAGTTAGTGCTGAAGAGATAATTAAGGACAGGAAGATATTGAAAAGGGAAGCATTCCTGAATCTCAGCTGGAACAGTTACCTTATGTCAAAAGTTCTTGTTCAGCTGGCTATTTCAGCAGTTCAGGCATTGACATTTGTTATAATTGGTAATTCCATTATCGGGATCAAAGGCATGTGGTTTGAATACTGGCTGGTGCTTTTCTCCTGCTGGGCTGGTGCCAATATTCTCGGTCTTGTTATCTCCGACACCTTTAAGGCTGTTGCAACAATTTATATGTGGATACCTTTCCTGGTTATTCCGCAGATAATACTGAGCGGTATAATGGTCAAGTTTGAGAAGCTCAACCCTGACCTTCTTCGTTCACCCGCAGCAATTCCATGGTATGGGGAAATTATAACGGCCCGGTGGGGCTATGAAGCATTAGCAGTTAAACAGTTCAAGGACAACAGATATGAAAAGCAGTTCTTTTATTATGATAAGGTTAAAAGTAAGGCTGAATTTACAAAAGGTTATTGGATAGATAGTGTAAATAGTAAGCTTGGGTCTGTTTTAAATGATCTTAATAATGGAACCCGGAGTGATATGTTTATTTATAATCTTTTATTAATTCATGATGAAATAAAAGAAGAACAAATTCGTACTCCTGCGATTAAATTTGATTATGTTGAAAATCTTACTCCTGAGAAAATTACTCCGGAAATATGTGCTGCAGTTACAACATATTTAGCGAGAATAAAAAGTTATTATAATGATGTATGGAAAAGTGCTGACAGTAAGAAGGAAGCCCTTAAGAATAAGCAATTGGATAAAGACAAAGAAGGGTTTTTAAAACTCTATAATAATTATACTAATAAATCACTTGAAGAATTTGTAAAAAATAGTAATGATACAAAAAGGATCATTGAATTTAAGGGCAAATTAATACAGAAAATGGACCCTATCTTCAAGGAACCAAAATCCAATTTCATCAAAGCACATTTTTACGCATCAGAAAAAAAATTCTTCGGGCAACCTGTCGATACTTTTATTATCAACGTAATTGTCCTGTGGGTGATGACTATAGCTCTCTATCTTGTCCTCTATTTCAGGCTTTTAAAGAGGCTGCTTGAATCGGGAGAAACGATAATGGGAAAGAAGCCCAAGGGTATTGAATAAAATTAAAGAGGCTGCCTCGGAAGAGACAGCCTCTTTAGTTTTTGGAACAACGATCTGATTACATGATTAACTCAGAATTAAAAATTATTCTACTATTTCAATCATCTTAAACGGTACCCGGATGATAGATTCATAATCTTCACCGGCTTCCAGCATATCCTCGTCGTCTTCCTCGTAGTACCAGTTTACCTCGACTTCGTTCTTAGCCTTATGTATTGCCTCGAGCTTTTTGAAAACATCGAGGATGCATTTTGATGAGCTGGTGTTGAAATATTCCAGCCTGATATTCACGACAGTTTTTGTAAGAGGTGTCTCTTTATAGCTGTCGAGCCAGTCGACCAGGGGTTTGTAGAATTCTACTGAGTTTTCAGGAATTGAACGTCCTTTGATTTCAAATACACCTTCTGTTGCGTCAAATTTTACAGTTGGAGTTTTTGGTGTTCCTTCGATAATGATCGGTTCCATTTTATTAAAATTTTAAAGTTTATTTTATTGTTTGTCAAATTTGTTCTCTCTCATCTACTAAAATATTAAGATAGAAGAAAGAGTATTTATCGTTATATTCTTTAAATGCGTATTCAAGCTTGTTGCCTGTTTTTCTTGCGATATCAACAAGACCCAGTCCGCCTCCGCCTTTTGCAGAGATCCTCTGATGATTCAGGATAAACTTATAAAGCTCCTTAATCTCTTCATGACTCGATCTGTTGATCCTTTTGATTTTTTCTTCGAGTTTTTCAATATTATCAGCATGTACAAAGTTCCCGGTTATAATTTTGTAACCGTTGTCGACTTTCTGCACAACAAGCATACCAAATTTTTCGGATGTCTGATCTTCGAAACCTTCCGGGACTTTATCGACATGATGGTATAAATTCTGAAGGCTTTCGACCAGAACATTATAGACCTTTTTCCTGAGCTTGGATTGTTCATTTATTTCAACCATCTTATCCTCAACCGTATCAAGAACATGATTGATTACATCCGAATCAACATTACCCTTATAAAAAAGGATAACATTGTTCTTTGCCTGGTCTGTAACGTAATTCTCTATATCAAAGCCCATTGAAGCTTCAGTTAGGATAAGGTCTTATTTTTCCGATAACAAATATAATAAAAATATAAAGTTACCAAATATAACTTTTACATAATGCAGTTTTATAAAGTTATCGGATTTTTTTGATAAAAGTAAGCAAATGTCTGATAAATACCACAATTATGGTGATTTCAGACTTTAGCGCGCCTTTTTGAGCCTTCGTACAATTCATATCCTGCAAGAGTACATTCAATCGCTCCATTGTATAACAGATATTTTGATTTAGGCCTTAATCCAATGTTCTTGAGGAATTCTTTGCCTGATGTAATTATCCAGGCTTTGTACCCTGCAAAATTATACTTGAGAGTCGTTCCGATCATTTTGTATAATTCATCTATTTCCTCGGGTTTCAGCCTTTCGCCATAAGGAGGATTGAAAACTAAAAAACCATAATCATCAGTCGATTTAACA
>JAPLEC010000333.1 GCA_026391515.1 Bacteroidia bacterium
GATGCAGGCAGGCGTCAACATCATAAATACAAAATCCCGCAAAGTATTGATCTTGCTGGATTTGTTAGATATCCTGTTGCCAGTGTGAGTGTGAGAGTGAAAGTGAGTTTTGAGACTTTAGCTGGTAAAAACAGGAGGCAGTGGACATAAAACTGTGTAACCCCCCGGCAAAAAGAAGTGCCTTGATGAACTTACCTTTATTACAAATATTACATTTGTATTAACCAAATTAATTTTATCAGCTCGATATTAAAATTCAACAGGCATGAAAAATATTGTGATTAACATTATTAACCGGATAAACAGCATTAAAAAGAGTACTCTTCTGAAAATCACATTTATCATAACCGGTATTGCTTCTACTGTATGGTTCCTGGTACGTGTTATTCCAAAACCTCAGAGAGCAACATATCCGTGCATGCGTATTGCGGCACCGCTAATGTCGGGATTTGTTATCTGGCTCCTTTCCCTCACCGGATCTGTCGCAGCTTTCAGAAAAGCAAAACAGAACTTTATCAAATCAAATTACCTGATTGGTGTTTTGTTCCTGCTGGTTGCCCTCACAGGTTCTCTGTTCATCACAAGCAGACAAAACGGCATTGCTTCTCCAAAAAGCAATGCTGAATGGATTGTAATTCCCAATCAGCCTGTTGGTATAGCCAAAGGAATCAACCCTGGAAGGGTGGTCTGGGTGCATGATCCTGCTGTTGCTAAATGGGATAGTACCTCAGGCAACTGGTGGGATGAGAATGCAGTATCACAATCGGAAGCCGATAAAATGCTGAAGGAATCTCTGATCAGCCTGACAGGCGAAAAATCTGAGAAGAAGGCCTGGAAAGCTCTTTTCAAATACTTCAACTCGAAACATGGAAGGGAGAATCTGAATTATCAGCCAGGACAGAAAATCGCAGTTAAAATTAACACCAACAATACCTACAGTCACCAGGATTCTCCTGAAATCAATGCAACTCCACAGCTGGTGCTTTCTCTGCTGAAAAGTCTGGTCGATGAGGCCGGAATAGCGCAGGAGAATATTACGGTTTTTGATGCAAGCCGCTTCATCACTGACAATATCTTCAACAAATGCCATAATGTTTACCCCGGTGTTGTTTTCGTGGATAATGTCGGCGGCGATGGACGCTCAAAATCGACTTATGCAGACAACGCAATACCTTATTCTGTTGATAACGGCAAACTTGCTACTGGTTTGGCAACCTGTGCTGTAGAGGCTGATTACCTTATTAATATGGCCCTGCTGAAAGGACATGTCGGACAAGGCGTTACACTGTGCGCGAAGAATTATTACGGGGTCACCAGCATCAATAACAACTGGCGCAAAAATGCTCATAACAATTTCAATCCGGACCGGAATGGCACTCCCCAGTATCTGACTTTTGTTGATTTTCTTGCCCATAAGGATCTAGGAGATAAGACCATGCTCTTTTTCATCGATGGCATTTACGGATCAAAGCTGGTCAACGGAGCTCCGGGTCCTAAATGGAAAATGGAGCCTTTCAATAATAACTGGGGATGCAGCCTGCTGGCATCTCAGGATCCTGTAGCTATTGATGCTGTAGGTCTTGATTTCCTTCGATGCCAATGGCCCGATGCTCCCGACATGGCTTTCAGCGATCAGTACCTTATTGAAGCCGCTCAGGCGGATAATCCTCCGTCAAAAGCAAAATATGATCCCCAGCGCAACAATGCAGCTATATCCAGCCTGGGCGTGATGGAACACTGGAATAATGCAAAAGAGAAAAAATACAGCAGGAATCTGGGCAAAAATGAGGGAATAGAGCTGGTGCAAAGAACAATCAAATGAAGAATTAAACAAAATCTGCTTTATATTAGTACTAAGAAAAAAGTACCGGGGATTTTCCGGTTTTTTATGTCACTTAAAAAACGCCTGTAAATAAATTATAAACAGACATTAAATAGGAGGTATATTATGTCATTCAAATGTAAAATTGGTTTTCATTCCTGGGACGGCTGCAAATGTACCACATGTGGTAAAATCAGAGATGCAGAGCACGATGTGTCAGCTGATTGTGGAAAATGTTCCAGGTGTGGTACAATCTTTAGTGAAGACCGGCATGACTGGTCAGCAGATTGTGACAAATGTGCAAAATGTGGTAAAACCCGTGAAAATCAACACTCATGGCTGAAAGATTGCGAAAAATGCTCAAAATGTGGTAAAGTCCGCAGTAATATGCATCGTTTGAGGGATGGCATTTGCCAGGTATGCGGACATGGGACTTTCACTGATGAGAGAAACGGATCAATACATAAAATAATAAAGATAGGTGACCAGGTAATCATGACAGAAAACCTTTCCAAAAAACCTCACAGTGGTAACTTCTGGGCTTATGATGACCAAGAGGGCAATAGTTTAAAATATGGCTGTTTATATGATTGGGAAGCTGCCAAAACACTGGCACCTGCAGGCTGGCATCTACCTACAAAAGCTGATTGGGAGACTTTACATTCCTTTCTCGGTGGGGATGATAAGAAAGTATATGAACAATTAAAAGCAGGTGGAAAAAGTGGCTTTGACAACTTATTCGGCGGGGAGCGATATGCGCGTGGAACGTTTAACAGTCTTGGTGCAAGCGCTCATTACTGGAGCGATACTCCGGAAGACGAGAAGCAGGTCTGGAAGTTCAAAGTTGGTGCATATACTGAGACCGCAGGGTTGGAAAAGGCAGATCCCAATTATGGATTTAGCGTCCGGCTTTTCAGGAACAAATGATAACACCCGGTTTTTACCGGCAGGTATTCTCTTTAACAAAAATTTAAAGAACCTTGCAGATCATTGATCTTGCGGGATTTGTTAAATATCCTTTATGTAAAGTCTACAGGTCAGAGCCGGAAGCGCTCAATATCTCCTGGACTAGTCTTGTAACGCTACGGAAATCTATCTTCCCTGTGCTCATCATAGGTAACTCATTAATAACTATAAATTGCCTGGGAAGAGCGATAATGGGTAACTCAGTTAACATCTTCCTGAGTATTTCTGTCTTGTTTACCTCCTTCGAGACTGTTGCCACAATATATGATCCCTTTTTTTCATCCATTACCTCAACAACACAACAGGATACTTCTATCGGAAGAAACTTCTCTAATATATTCTCTACCTTAACCAGCGACACCATCTCTCCTCCGACCTTTGCAAACCTCTTAAACCTGCCGGCATGCCATAGATAGCCATCTTCATCAAAGAACCCCATGTCACCGGTATCATACCAACCGTTAACCAGGGCTTTAGCAGTGAGATCAGGATCATCATAATATCCTTTCATTACAGAGTCTCCTTTTACCAGTATCTTCCCTACTTCCCTTGTTTTACATAATTCCCCGGTCTCAAAATTCTCAATCCTGACCTGGATATTTGGGATAACTTTCCCGGTGCTGCCGGGTCTGTTAAATTCAAGTGAGTTAACAGATATAACCGGAGATGTCTCAGTAGCTCCATATCCCTCAAGAAGGGTGACCCCATGCTTTTTCATAAACCCTTCCCTCAGGGTATCAGGACATTTATCGGCCCCCGCTACCATTAACCTGAGAGTTTTAAAATCTCCAGGTTCCGATTTCTGGAGATAGCCCCAGAAGAAACTTGGAGTACCAACCATTAATGTGGGTTTTTCATCACGTGCAATATTACTGATAGTCTGAAAATCAAGTGGATTAGCATAGGTTACCATAGTCATTCCATAATAGAACGACACCCATAAATTTACTGTCAACCCAAAAATATGGTAAAAGACAAGATTTGCCAATAATATATCTGATTCAGAAATATTGATGTAACTGCCAAAATTTTCAATATTCGAAGAAATGTTGCGATGGGTCAGCTGTACTGCTTTCGGATCTTTTTCGCTACCGCTGGTAAATAAAATTGCAGCAGTGTCATCTTCATTTCCTTTATGAATAGTATTGAAGATCATATTAACAGGAAGCTTTGTCATCAGGGCTGCCTTAAGTTTATCGCCTGTTGTAACACCATCCATTATATCCTCGATCAGTACCATGCCATCAATTACAGGACAGTTGATCTTTTCCAGTAATGCTTTGGAAGTAATGACAGTTTTAAATTTGCATTTTCTCTGAGCATACTTTGCATTCGCCTCAGCGCCTGTCGAATAGTTTATCATCACAGGTATTCTGCCACTCATCAGTGCTCCAACGGTAGCCAGTGCACCACCGGCGGAAGTAGGGATCATTATGCCAATGAATCCCTTATCATACTTCTGAAATTTAGAGCTCAGGATCATGGCACCGATCAAAGCCCTGGAATAAGTAACATTCTTCCCGGTCGTCTTGTCAATAACTGCTAACTTTTTGGCATGTTTCTTTGCCATGCGGACAAATTGCTGATGAAGTAACATAATTGTAAGTGTTAATTATAGTTTCACTGGAAAGGTTCAGGGGCCTAATATAATGAATTATGTTTTAATTCAGATAGTAAATAAAATTTCATTCGAAATTTGCAGGATATGTAATAACTGCGTATCTCCCTGATTTAGTGATACTTATAGGCTCTGCAGAGAAATTTTTAGAAGATGTGATGACTTCCGGTCGAAAATCCGTCATCAATTCCACCGGGATTAGTAGCACTCAACTTCTTTCGGGACGTTAAGACAGCCCGAAGGGTAAAACCCAAGGACTTCGCCAGGGAATCCTCAACAGTGAATTTATTTCCACTTTTGGATTCTGATGTTTATCTTTACATTAATGCCCGTTCTGACTATTACTAAAACTCATAAATCATGACAATTAAAAAAAGAGAAGAACTTATTGAGAAAACCGTTGCACGCCTGCGTTCTATTGCGCAACCTACTGGAGCGTCTCAATCCTGAGATTGACACGGAGTTTGCACGGATAGCAGCTCTCCCCGGTGCAGCTAAATCGGCCGGTGAGATCAGAAAAGAACTGATGGATCGCATTACCCCGAAAATGAAGGAAGCGAAGGGGCTCCTGCCCAGGGAATAAGAAATAAAACTTTTAGTAAAGTAATATCATAATGTATATTGATTATTATAAAATATTGGGGGTCAATAAAAACGCGACACAGAAGGATATCAAAAGTGCTTACCGGAAATTGGCAAGAAAATTTCATCCCGATTTAAATCAGAACGATAAAGATGCTAAAAAGAATTTCCAGCAGATCAATGAAGCTAATGAAGTATTGAGCGATCCTGAAAAGAGAAAAAAATATGATCAGTATGGTGAGAACTGGAAACATGCTGAAGAATTTAAAAATGCACAACAATATCAAAGACAATCGTCCGATTCGCGTGGAAAAAGATATACGGGGTACCAGGATGAAGGAGAATTCTCTGATTTTTTTGAGTCATTATTCGGCCAATTTGGAGGTACGGGAAGGGGCAGACAGGTAAAATACAGGGGAGAAGATTACAACGCAGAGATACATCTCGATCTCGTCGATGCATATGAAACACATCAGCAAACTCTGACGGTAAATGGTAAAAAAATCAGGATAACTATTCCCGCCGGAATTGAAAACGGGCAGACAATTAAAATCGCAGGGCATGGAGGTCAGGGAATAAACGGCGGGCCGCATGGTGATTTATATATTACATTTATGATAGCTAATCACCCGAAATTCAAACGTCTGGGAAATGATTTATACACAAAAACAGATCTGGATCTGTACATTGCCTTACTGGGCGGGGAGATAACAATTGATACTTTAAAAGGAAAAGTAAAGCTTAAAGTAAAGCCTGAAACACAAAATGGAAGCAAAATAAAATTAAAAGGAAAAGGATTTCCTGTCTATAAAAGCAGAGGCCAGTTCGGAGATCTTTACGTAACCTACACGATTAAAATTCCTACGAATCTGACTGAAAAGCAGAAAAAGTTATTTTATGAATTATCAAAATCTGATTCTTAAAAATTCAAACGATGTATAAGGGAAATTTGATACCTGCTGATGAATTCTGTACCAGTCACAATATTCAGATTTCATTTATCAGTTCTCTGCAGGAAGCAGGATTGATAGAAATCACCACTATTGAGGAGACAGAGTATATTCATAAAAACCAGTTGCATGAATTGGAGAAAATTGTCCGGTTATATTATGAGCTGGATATTAACCTTGAAGGTATTGAAACTGTTATTCATTTGTTACAACGGATAAATGACATGCAGGATGAGATTACGATTCTAAAGAACAGGCTTCGATTATATGAATCATACGAATTATGAAGTTACAGGCTTCCTGAAAAGATATTGTTAATCATTCACATCATCTCAAAAAATAAAAACCTGTCACCAATTCGTCAACAAGGAATTTTTAAGAAAGGTGAAGAAGAATATTGATTTTAACCTGGTAAAAATTAAATTGACTTTGGTTTAAATAAGGTGTAACTTTGATAAAAGAGTTGTATCAATACTGTTTTTGTCCGGTATATTTTCTATATATTATTCTTTAATACTTTAAAAAAAATCATGTCCGAATTAAAAACTTTACTTATGAAAAAACAAGAATTTATCTTCCTGCTATGTCTGTCTTTACTTGTTGCCTGTACAGGTAATAAGTACCAACTGACCGAAAACAAAGATAAGAATGGATATTCCTATCAGTCTGTTACCAACGATCCTTCCGGCATGCGTTTATACACTCTTAAAAACGGTCTGAAGGTATATCTGGGTATAAATAAGGATGAACCCCGTATCATGACGATGATAGCTGTGCATGCAGGTTCAAACAACGAGCCTGAGGCAACCACAGGGCTGGCCCATTATTTTGAACACCTTATGTTCAAAGGAACCAGCTTGTATGGCACAAGGGATTGGGAAAAGGAGAAACCGCTGCTTGATTCCATTTCAGGGCTTTTTGAATTATACAGGGCTCAAAAAGACAGCGTGCAAAGGTTAAATATCTATAAACGAATCGATAAGTTCTCTATTGAAGCAGCTCAGTACGCACTTCCGAGTGAATATGCCAAGATGCTGTCAGAGATCGGCGCGTCGGGAACCAATGCTTTTACATCCAATGAAATGACAGTGTACATAAATGATATCCCTGCCAATGAAATCAAACCCTGGTTAAACCTCGAAAAAAATCGTTTCGGAGACATAGCTCTTCGCCTTTTTCATACTGAACTGGAAACCGTTTATGAAGAATTCAATATGTACCAGGACCGTGATCAGAGCCGTGCTTCCACGGTATTTGGAAAAGCTTTGTTTCCCAAAAATCCTCTCGGAAGGGATGTTATCGGATATCCCGAACATTTAAAAAACCCTTCACAGGTCAACATTATAAATTTTAAGAATACCTGGTATGTACCAAACAATATGGCTATTTGCTTAAGCGGCGATCTTGATATGGAAAAGACCATTCAGCTGATCGATGAAACCTTTGGTCAAATCCCTTCAAAACCTGTTCCGGAAGTGCCCATAGTTAAAGAAGATCCTATTACCAGTCCTGTTGAAAAAGAAATATATGGTCCTGATGCAGAATTTTTGCTTATGGGCTACCGCACTGATGGGGAAAACAGTCCCGATAAAAAATATATTTACCTGCTGGGAAATATACTTGCAAACGGCCAGGCCGGACTGTTTGATATTGATTTAGTACAGGATCAGAAGGTTCTTTATGCGTATGCGTATCCAATCTTTAATACCCAATACGGGAATATAGTCATTTATGTTACACCAAAGGAAAAGCAAACACTCGCTGAGGTTAAAGATCTGGTGCTGGCTGAAATTGAAAAGCTTAAAAAGGGTGAATTCCCCGACTGGATCATCGAGGCTATCGCCAACGATTATCGTCTGAGTAACCTGCGACAATTCAGGAGCAGAAATGAAACTTATGCATTTATGGATGCCTTCATATATAATAAAAACTGGATAGATGTACTTTCTTTTGGTGATAAGCTTGAAAAAGTGACCAAGCAGGAGCTGATCGATTATGCAAACCAGTTATTTAAAGACAATTATGTAGCTCTTTACAAAAAAACAGGAGTGGCTAAAGATCTGATAAAAGTACAAAAGCCTCCTCTTACTGCAGTAACAATCAACAGAAATGAAGAAAGCAAATTCTTTACGGAATGGAAGAAAATACCCTCTGATTCCATTGCACCGGTTTTTGTTGATTTCAATACTGCCATCAACCGTAAACAGATCCGTGAAGATATCGAACTGAACACCATTCAAACAACCAATAGTGAGCTGTTCAGCGCTTATTATGTGATCAATGCAGGAAAAGACAACATCAAAAAGGTTCCACTGGCTATTAATTTCCTTCCCTATGTCGGAACCTCTAAACATACTGCCACTGAACTGAAACAGGAATTGTACCGTTATGGTTTGAGCACATCTGTGTACAGCAGCAATACTCGTTCTTATGTTTACGTATCAGGATTAAACCGTAATCTGGAGAAAGGGATTCAGCTGCTTGAAGAGATAATCAACAGCTCTTTACCCGATACGGCCGCTTATACAAAATATGCTGAACGCATAATTAAGGAAAGGGATGATGTCAAGCTCAACCAGGATAATATATTGTTTTCAGGCTTGTGGAATTATGCGATGCATGGAAATAAATCATCGCAAACTGATGTATTCTCAAATGAGGAAATCAGAAAACAGAATCCTGATGAACTTATCGGACTCGTGAAAACGATGGTTAAATATCCGCATAAGATATTTTATTGTGGCCCGATGAGCCTGGGTGAAGTAGAAACTGTGATCAGGAAGAATCATTCCATCCCTGAAAAAATTGAAACCATCCCAGCCAAAACTGTTTACCCTGAATTAGATATAGAGAAGAACCAGGTTCTGGTAACAAATTATGACATGTCGCAGGTAAATCTTCTGATGGTTGCAAAGGGAGCCGGATTCTCCCCTGAATTGCTCGTACATTCTTCTTTGTTCAATCAATACTTTGGCGGATCATTAGCTTCAATCGTGTTCCAGGAAGTAAGGGAAGCCCAGGGGATGGCCTATTCTGCCAGTGCATGGTATGAGAGTCCTTCCTTCCCCGACGAATCCTTCTTCATAGTTGGATACGTGGCAACCCAGGCTGACAAAATGAACCAGGCACTAACTACTATGAACCGTATCCTGAATAACTTTACTGAAAGTGATCACTTTCTTATGACATCGAAGAGAGCCATATTAAACAGAATATCAACTCAAAGATTATATC
The DNA here is from genome assembly GCA_026391515.1 of Bacteroidia bacterium. Classification (GTDB taxonomy): domain Bacteria; phylum Bacteroidota; class Bacteroidia; order Bacteroidales; family VadinHA17; genus LD21. Next base: position 9,173 of record JAPLEC010000333.1, read on the forward strand.
GTGAAAATCTGTTTTTCAGATATTTGAATAATCTGGATCTTGGCATAAACCACGACCAGAGAAAAGATGTCTATGATTATATTACCGGGGCATCGATGAAAGATTTGCAGGATTTCTTCAGTACATATATTAAAGATAAAAAATATACTTATTGTGTTATTGGAAATCTAAAGAATCTGGATATGAAAGCCTTAAAAGAGCAGGGTGAAGTAAAAGAAATACCTCTGAAAGATCTGTTCGGATATTGATCGAAATTATCCGATTAAGAAACCTGTCCTGATAATTTTCAGGACAGGTTTTTTCGTGTTTTGAATAATTATTCCCAGACTCCCGAAAATTTTATTGTAAGGGTTTAATGTATATCCGTCACCAATTCTGTCACCTTCTAAAATACAAAATCCCGCAGATCATTGATCCTGCGGGATATTATGAATATTACTTGCCTGGTGTGAGTGTGAGTATTGAGAAAACAGTTTGTATTTGATCCCTGCTTTCAGCAAGTCAGGTGAAGAATAAAGTTGGTATCAGGATCATTGATATGTTTTATCGCTTCGGGAGTGCCCATGATTACCAGCTCCACACCTTTGCGAATGGCAATTTTCTTTACCTCATCCATTACCGGGAGGCTCGAACTATGACCTGCACCTATAATGAGACGTTTACATTTCCAGGGGATATTCTCTTCCGGCGATAGCGGAGTATGTCCGAACATATCGCGGTATTGCTTCGATTCGCCTTTCTTCCTTTTCCTGACCGAACCATTATCAATAATCACATCTTTGCTCCAGGTCTCCCTGTCAATTGTTATCGATCCGAACGAAAGATCATTGACTTTCATAATAATCTCCTTTCCTTTTTTATTTAGAACAACTTCCTCACGATCCATATAATAAATGTAAGAATTACACTTATCAGGATCATGGTCGTAATGGGGAAATAAAACCTGAAATTTCCCTTTTCAATTCTTATGTCTCCGGGCAGATGACCGAGCCAGCCCAGTCTGTTGCCTGTAAAATAAACTATGAGCCCGGCAATGACCAGAATTACTCCGATTGTTATTAATATTTTCCCAAGCTGAGGCATAGGGTGAAGTATGGACAGTAAAAGTAATGAAAAACGGTACACGGTGCACGGTTCAAGGTACTTTTGACGCTGAACGCTGAACCCGGAACATGAAATACGACTCACGGTGCACAGTTCACTGTACTTAAGTTTCACTTTCTAATAAAGTTTTCAAACAGCTTGAAAATTTAAGGTAACAAATTGTGATCTTAAAGAAATGTATCTTAATTTTATAGGGTCTAGCTGATTTCATATGAAAAAGGAGAATACTAAAATTGTCATTGCTGAGGAAGTAATTATCAGTAAGATATATACTATCAGAGGCAAACAAATAATGTTATCTCATGACCTGGCTGAATTATATCAGGTAGAGACAAAAGCACTTAATCAACAGGTAAAAAGGAATATCGGAAAATTTCCTGAAAGATATATGTTCCAACTTACTAAAGATGAATATGATCGTTTAAGGTCACAAAATGTTACCTTAAAAAGAGGTCAGCATGTTAAATACATGCCATATGCATTTACTGAATATGGGATATTGATGCTTTCCAGTGTACTGAACAGTGAAAGAGCAGATAAAGTTAACATGATAATAATTGATACTTTCGTCAAGTTAAGGGAGATATTTTTCGTACATAAAGATGTGGTACATCAACTTGAAAAGGTTCAAAGTAAAATAATTGAACATGATAATCAATTAATGGTAATCTTTGAATATCTTAAACAGATTGAACAAGTCAGACAGTTAGAATCAGAGCGCAAGAACCGTCCGCGAATTGGATTTAAACCCTCAACAGATTAAATCAATTATTTGACAATAAATTCACTCTCGAACCAGGAATGCGGAATATTAAAAACGGTATAAGGTACACGATTTAAGGTACAAGGGACTTTTAACACTGAACTCTGAACAATTAATTTTAAAAACTTTTACCTTTATACTTTATACTTTATACTTTTTATCCCTTGCCTTATGAAAAAGCTATTTCTGCCTTTCCTGGCGATACTGTTTGTGCTGATCAGCTGCAACAGCCCTTCTCCCGCTAAGAAGACCCTCTCCCATCAACAGATTATGGCAAATGCCACACGAAGCGAAAAAAACGGATGGATTGCCATACATCTTCAAGGAACACCCGAAGTTATTGGTTATCAGCATGGATATCTTCTTGCTGATGAGATAATTGATTTGCGCGGTGCAATGAAGGTGCTGAATGAAAATACTACCGGCAGAACCTGGGATTTTTACAGGAATGAGTCGTACAAAATGTTCTGGCCCGAGATGCCTCCGGAATACCGCCAGGAGATCAGTGGCATTGCAGCCGGAGTAAATGCAAAGCTCGGACAGGATAAAATTGATATCAGAGATCTGATCGCAATGAATTCAAACCTTGAAATGTCAGGTTATTTTGTCCCGTGGCTCGATAAA
>JAPLEC010000005.1 GCA_026391515.1 Bacteroidia bacterium
AAACAAGCATTTCAAGAAAGAGAGCTTTTTTATAAAATGAATCAAATTATTGAATAGTTAAAAGTTATTTTTAATATCTATAAACCTAACTTTAACAATCATTAGTATTTGGGGAGAGAGGATTCGAACCATAAAATTTTACTAATAAGTGTTATTGAATAGAGTTTTCTCTTTCGAAATATATTTATAATAATATTTATTTATGGCAGAAAATACCTAGGATTAACTTTAGTCCCGTTCACAATTACCTCATAATGAAGATGAGGACCTGTACTGTAGCCGGTATTTCCCATCAGCCCTATTAAATCTCACTGGCTAACATTATCCCCCACTCTTACCTTAAATTCACTTAAATGAGCATATACTGTAACATAAGTATTGCCTTTTTCATCAGTTCCATGGTAAAGCATAATTCTTTTCCCGTAGTTTCCGCTTGTACCAACAGCAATAACCGTACCATTGGCCGTTGCTCGTATCTGTGTACCTTCAACATTTGCAATATCTATTCCACTATGGATGCCAGTTATTCTTACTTCTCCAAATTCTGAAGTAACCCTTCCGCTGGCTGGCCAGATTGACGGTATGTCAGAATCAGCGATTATACCGGTAAATATGTACTCGTCAGGATTAAACTCAGAGGATGGGTCAAGTAAAGGAAGAATTTCAATCAGGGCAAAAAACCACTGTTTATGAATATCATCAAAATTTTCTGTAATTTCCACATCTGTAAGTATGATATTTTCAATTTCATATTCTTCTTTTTCATTCAGATCATTAAGAAAATCAGTGGCTTTTTTAACTGTCATATTTTTTTCTGAAGTGTCATATTCCAGGGATTCAAGAAGTTCTTTGATGTCAAAAAAACCACGCACTTCAAGTTCTCTAATAACTCTATATTCCTTTTCAATAACTGTTTCTGTTACTTCTGCCCCATTTATTATTTTTGTTATTTGCTTCTCGGTTTCGATAATTTCATATTCTTTAAAATTAACTTTCAATAGATCAAAAACAGATTCGTTTGGTCTGTTTTCTTTTAGGTAATTTTCAAGTCTTACTACATCATATGCCATAAAAGAAGCCCATTGTATCTCTGTTTCTTCAGTCAATGCTTTATATACCTTAAATTCTTCTTTGCTTGCCTGAGGAAATAAAATATTAATTGCAATTGTTAGTACCAGAGTTGGGATAAGCGCTAAAATAAATAATAGGATAAGAAGTATGTACCAGTATTTTTTTATAAAACTTGCAGCAGAAACTGCTATTTTAGCTATTGTAACGGGTTCTGCCATTACTGTTTATTTTTAATAAATCTTGATTTTTCATCATAAATTTCCTCATACTGGATTGGGTCTACTATCTCAAGCTCATATTTTGAAGCCCTTATTTGGATAACCAGCCTTTGGGATCCTGCTATAAAAATGCCTTTCCCTTTTGCACCACTGCGTTTTGAACTGCTTCCCCTAAGTATTGCAAGCTCCTTTTCACTAAAATTGTAAAGTTTTTTTATAACCGGAATGTCAGTT
>JAPLEC010000055.1 GCA_026391515.1 Bacteroidia bacterium
GAATTATTGATATTTCCGGGGCAGATATATATGTTCAGGTGGAAGTTATAATTGAAAAGAGCCCCTCTGGTAATTCAGTAAAAATAATACTTACTGCTTATGAAGCTTCAACAGGCAATTCATTAGCTAATAAAGTTGGAGAAAGCGGAAAGTTTTATACTGATGATTTCAATAAATTGACTTCAAGAGCTGTTGAGAATTGTGCTGAGGGTTTTCTGAATGTAATGCAATCTAAATTTACAGACATTCTGAATAACGGAAAATCAGTAATTGTAAATCTTAGTTTTGATGCGGTATCACAAATTAAAATGTCTTCAGAAATCGGGTCTGATGGATTGCCTTTATCTGATCAGGTAGAATCATGGATCGGTAAAAACGCATTTAAAAACAATTATCACATACAGGGTACAACAGACTATAAAATGATTTTTGATGACGTAGAAATTCCATTAAAAGATCAGTCAACCGGAACTAATTACAATCCAAACAAATTTGCACTTGAGTTATTCAAGTTCTTGAAAGGACTTGGTTTGCAGCCTAAAAAAGATGTTAATGGCAATACTATTTATTTTACTTTCAATAATTCAAAATCAGACAATCTGCTGCTAAATGATGGGAAGATCGATGATAAAAATATTGTTGGAATATCCGATGTGGATTCAGATATACCTGTAAATGCGCAAACCAACGATAAAACATTCGTAGTAATTATTGCAAATGAAAATTATCAGAAAGAAGTAAAAGTTCAATATGCTGCCATTGATGGTAAAGTGTTTAAAGAGTATTGTGAAAAAACCCTCGGTATCCCTTCGAAAAACATCCATTTTGCACAGGATGCATCGTTTGGAAATATGAGATCGGAAATTAAATGGATAAGTGACGTCGCTTCTGCTTACGCCGGACAGGCAAAAATAATATTCTACTATGCCGGTCATGGCATGCCAAATGAAGCTGATAAATCGGCATATCTGCTACCTGTCGATGGTTTTTCGTCAGATTATGAAACAGCCATAAAGCTGGACGATTTATACGATCGGCTAGCAGCTAATCCTGTACAAAACATCACAGTTTTCTTAGATGCATGTTTCAGCGGTAGTGCTCGTGATAATACAATGCTTGCAAATGCCCGTGGTGTACGAATAAAACCGGCAACGAATGAGATAAAAGGAAACATGATAGTTTTCAGTGCTGCTACAGGTGATGAAACTGCTTATCCCTATAAAGAGAAACAGCATGGCTTGTTCACGTACTTCTTACTTAAAAAGCTCAAAGAAACCAGGGGAAATGTCGATTATCAGACACTCTTTAATTATATCAGTGAAAATGTAAAGCAACAATCAATAGTTGTAAATCAAAAATCGCAAACACCGCAAATAAAGGCGAGTTTACAAGTTCAGGAGAGCTGGCAGGCAATTAAACTGAAATGAGCTAAATCAAAGTTTTTGCGGACAAACCTGCAATGTATTTTCATAACAATGTTGATACATATTTAAAGAACTATAAATCATGACTGAAAATCAGACTCCATCATTTAAACTATATTCTATAGCAGAAATAACTATTAGCACTTACTTCGGAGGACCTTTGGTTGCAGGATGGTTTGCCCGGCAGAATTATATTAATCTTGGGAAAAAGGATGCCGGTAACTGGGCTCTTATAATTGGTATCATTTTGACAATATTTATCATTATTGGTATTATTGAGATACCTCAAAATATCTTTGATAAAATTCCCAATCCTTTAATTCCTGCTATATATACCGGAATAATTTATTTCTTAATCAAAAACCTTCAGGGAGAAGCTATTGAGGAACATAAGAAAAAGAATGGCGAGTTTTATTCAGTATGGAATGTGGTTGGTATAAGTCTTCTCTGTGCAATTATTTTAGCAGCTATGTTTTTTGGCTTTGCTTATTTGCTGCCGGAAAGCAATGGCGGGGAGAAAAATGACACTTCATTTAAACAGGATGTTGGTTCACTTACTGACCAGGATAACAACGTCTATAAAACAATCACAATCGGTCCTCAGATATGGATGAAAGAAAACCTTAAAACCACCAAATATAATGATGGTACACCTGTTCCCTTAGTAACGAATGGCACTACCTGGAGCCATTTATCTTCCGGAGCATATTGCTTGTATAATAATGATTCATTGAATAAAAATACGTATGGGGCATTATACAATTGGTACGCTGTATACACAGGTAAATTATGTCCAAGTGGCTGGCATGTTCCTTGCGAGAAAGAATGGGATGACCTTGTACAATCTTTTGAAGACTGGTCTCATAAGGGCGAGGAGCTGAGGGAAAAAGGCAAATCCCACTGGCATCATAGTCCCAACACCAAAGCAACAAATAAAAGTGGTTTTACAGCTCTTCCTGGAGGTCATCGCAGCCGTTTCTTATTTGAAGACGATACAATTGATTTTTTGAAACGCTATGATTATGAGGATATTGATAATTTCAGAGACACTACATGGAGATTCTATGGAATCGGCTTCTCCGGTTACTGGTGGGGTTTCGATGGCAACTCATTCAATGACAATGCCTATACTGTCTGCTTGAGATATTATTATAGCGCTATTCCTGCAAGAAACTCTGATTTTATGGATAAGAAGGAAGGTTTATCTGTTCGTTGCCTGAAATATAATATGACTGTAACCCAGGATGGACTTCCATTCACTGAACCTGAATATGGTGAGACAGTTAAAGATCAGGATAGCAATACTTACAAGACTATAGTAATCGGAACACAAACATGGATGGCTGAGAATCTGAAAACAACAAAGTTTAATAATGGGAAAGCCATAGCATTGCTAACCTCAGACGACGACTGGTCCAATGTTAATTCTTCCGGCTACTGCTGGTATGACAATAATCCGACTTATAAAAATGATTATGGAGCCCTCTATAACTGGTACGCTGTACAAACAGGTAAACTTTGTCCTGCAGGTTGGCATATTCCAAGTGATAAAGAGTGGACAATTTTAACAGATTACCTGGGAGGAGAAGCAGTTTCAGCCGGTAAACTAAAAGAAACCTGGTTTCAACATTGGTCAAAGCCTAATAATGGTGCTACAAATGAAACAGGTTTCACAGCCCTTCCGGGAGGATACCGGGAATATGAATATGGTGGGTTCATCAGAGACCTGGGGGAAGCTGGTAAATGGTGGAGCTCTACCAGATTGGAAAGCAATTATGCCTGGTGCCGATACATGAATCTCGATGACAATACTTTATATAGGGGCAACTACGATAAAGGTGAGGGTTTATCTGTCCGATGTATTAAGAATTAAATTGCCCAACCAAAAATCTCATTTTTGTTGTACATTAATAATATAAAGTTAATGCTGATTGATAATAAGTCGTAATAATATCATACTTAAAATAGTGGAGTCAAGTAACCACTTAAAAAAACAGGGCGGCATCGAAAAGCCAGATGAGTAGAGAAATTTTAATCAATAATAATTATGACAGGACAAATAATTGGAGTAATCATTGCATTAGTAGTTGCAATTTTAATCGGCCAGGACGCTTCGAAACGAGGAATGAATGCATGGGGTTGGGGAATAGGTGTATTTCTGTTGTTAATAGTATTTCTACCTTTGTATTTCATACTAAGAAAGCCTAAAGTGGATTCATTCCATCTGCCAGAAGCGAAGGCAGAAG
>JAPLEC010000015.1 GCA_026391515.1 Bacteroidia bacterium
TTTTAATCTTATCGGAAATGCAATCAAATTCACATCAGAGGGTAAAATTGTGCTTAAAGTATTTACTGAAAACCCTCAGATTGTGAATTATTCGAAAGAAAAATCAGAAGAATTGATTGACCTGATAATTGAAGTACAGGATACCGGGATCGGGATTTCAACAGAATTGCAGGAGGCTATTTTTGAACCATTTGTCCAGGAGAGAGATTATAAACATCACGGAGGTACAGGATTGGGACTGACAATTACCAGGAAACTTACTGCGCTCATGGACGGGTCCATCCATGTGCAATCAAAGCCTGGAAAGGGAAGTATATTTACTGTCAGGATTCCGGAAATCGCTTATTTAAGGGATTTCTCCAAAACAACCGTAGATATTCAGATTGATCCTTCAGAAATTGTATTTGAGAAAGCATCAATTCTTATTGCCGACGATGTGGAACATAACAGGAGCTATCTCAGAGATGCTCTTAAAAACACCAGGTTAAAGATAGTTGAAGCGGAAGATGGTATTACTGCATATAAGCTTGCAAAGGAAATCGTTCCTGATCTGATTATTGCTGATATACTGATGCCAAAAATGGATGGGTTCCAGTTATTGGACAAAATAAAGACCGATAAGAAGCTTAAACATATACCTGTCATTGCTTATTCCGCATCGGTCTTAAAGGGTCAGAAAGAACGGATACATAATAGTGAATTCGCCGGGCTGCTTATAAAACCTGTTAAGGTCGCAGAACTATATCTCGAACTGATGAGTTTTTTACCATATAAGTCAACAAAGGCGGCGGAACCCGATAAGCCTCTATCGGAAGTTGACTTAATTGGAGAAATAACCAATTTGCCCGGATTAATTCATTCCCTCGAAACTGGTTTTTATACCACATGGAAAACATTTGCTGTCAGACAACCTATCGGGGAAATCCGTGATTTTGGAAAGAGTCTGATTCAGTTAGGTATGGATCATAATTCAAGCATTCTTACCGGTTATGGAAAGGAATTAATCAGTGCAGCAGATAGTTTCAATATTGAAGCTATATTAACGCTTGTTGAAAAATATAAGGGTATTATTGAAACTCTTAAAGATTCGAACAAAAATCCAAACAATGACTAATCAGGATATGACAAAATCATTTTCCCCTTCAATTCTGATAGTTGATGACAATCCTCATAATCTGCAGGTATTAGGCAAGTTATTGCAGGAAAACAAGTATGAAATCGAATTTGCCACTAATGGCGAAGCAGCCCTGGAGTGGTTGAAAGCCAAACAATTCGATCTTATATTACTTGATATAAACATGCCTGGAATGACTGGTTTTGAAGTATGCACGAAAATACGTTCAAATCCTGATTTAAACAATGTACCTGTTATTTTTCTGTCGGCAGAGACTGAAAGAGAAAGCATATTGAAGGGATTCGAACTTGGGGCACAGGATTACCTTACCAAACCATTCGACAGCAGGGAATTGCTTGTAAGAGTCAGGACGCATCTTATTCTGAAAGATAGTCTTGAAAAGCTGGAAAAGCTTAACAAATCACTCGAGGAAAAAGTACTTGAACGAACGCAACAATTAAAAGAAACTAATGAGAAACTGGAGGCTTTAAACCTCAAATTAATCGATCTCGATAAGGTAAAGGCAGAATTCCTGAGCCTGATCAGCCATGAGATCCGTACTCCGCTTAACGGCATCATTGGCCCATTGGAGCTTCTGAAGGAACCAGTTTCTACCGGTGAGATCAGCGACCTGGTTGAAGTTCTCGATATATCTGTTAAAAGATTGGAAAGGTTTGC
>JAPLEC010000236.1 GCA_026391515.1 Bacteroidia bacterium
GGATGGAGTGGTTATTGTTCCCAGAGCTGTAGCCGAACAGGTGGCAAAATATGCAAGCGAAATACTGACAAAAGACAAAGCAGGGAGAAAAAGTCTGTATGAAAACCTCGGCAGACCTCTGGACAATACTGTGAAATAAAATCTCGGTGAAGCAAGAGTGAGTCTGAAATGAAAAATGAATATCTTTAATTTGTAATAACTAAAACACAAAATCATGATTAAGGAAATAACCGCTAAAGAACTCAACACCGCGAAATTCATTAACGATCAGGTGAAGAAAATTAAAACTGCCGTTGGAAAAGGAATCGCTATCAACGCTCTTTCAGGTGGCGTTGATTCCTCGACTGTAACTATGCTTGGAAATAAGGCTCTGGGAAAACAGCTCAAAACAGTCTTTATACAGAACGGACTTATGCGTGAAGGTGAAGCTGAAAGAGTTGCAGATACCTTCAGAAAGCTTGGCATTAAAATAGAAATTATTAATGCGAAGAAAGAATTTCTTGCTGCACTCAAAGGAATTACAGATCCTGAAAAGAAGCGTGAAGCAATAACACAAACTTTTTATAAAAAAGTATTCGGACGCATTGTGAAAAAGAGCGGAGCAAAATTCCTTCTTCAGGGAACGATCCTGACTGATGTTGACGAAACAGTTGCTGGAATAAAAAGGCAGCATAATGTTTTTGCGCAATTAGGGATTGACCCTAAGAAAGCATTTGGTTATCAGATCATTGAACCGCTTATCCAACTTCGTAAGGATGGCGTCAGGAAAACAGGAAGGGCTCTTGGCTTACCTGAAGAGCTCTTTGCACGAATCCCTTTTCCGGGACCGGCTCTTGCTGCCCGCATTATCGGTGAAGTAACTGCAAAAAAACTCGCTACCGTCCGAAAAGCAACCTCTGTTGTTGAACGGCTACTCTGTAATAAAGGAGCTTTCCAGTATATGGCAATTCTTCACGCAGACCGTGTTACAGGCATGCGTGATGGCAAACGCGATTTTGGCCAGCAGATTGAAGTCCGCTGCTGGGATAGTGTTGACGCAAGAAAAGCCACTCCTACAAAACTGACATTTGAAACTCTTCAGAAACTTTCTGCCGCAATTATCAAGGAGGTTCCAGGGATAGTAAGCGTGACCTATAATATTACGACAAAACCACCATCAACAATGGAAGCAGTTTAGTTCATAAAGTCGAAAGTCCATAAAGTCCATAAAGTCTGTAAAGTCGAAAGTTTTATAAGTAAAAAGTAAGTATGCCATGAAGAAAATATTAGCTATTTGTTTAATGCTCTCTATACCAATGTTTTATAGTGCTTGTGGGCAGAAGGCTGGTCAGAGGGTAAAGGAAAAAGGTGCATACTACACTGGCAAATACCGGAACCTGTTCCTTGAAAATGGTCATTCACAACAGGAGATTTCAGCTAAAATTGAGACTGTTTTCCGGCTGTTATTTCACCCCGATTCATCAAAAGATGCGATTTATTTCGATGCCGGCAGGAACGAGAACGGACCTTTGGCTTATGTAAGCGATGTGCTTCATCATGATGTCAGAAGCGAAGGCATCTCTTACGGCATGATGATAGCCGTGCAGATGAATAAAAAGGCCGAGTTCGATGCTATCTGGAACTGGGCTCTGACATATATGTATGTAAGAGGAAAGGAGCATCCGTCGGAAGGATATTTTGCATGGTCACTGAGAACGGATGGCACACCAAACTCTGAAACACCTGCTCCCGACGGGGAAGAATACATGGTTATGGCACTTTATTTTGCTTCGCACAGATGGGGCGATGGTGAAGAAATTTACGACTACAAAGCCTGGGCTGATAAGATCCTGACTGCAATAGTTAATCATCCGCTGAAAAGGGGACCAACAAAATATGGTCCAATGACTGTACATAATATGGTCAATGAGGAAGCACGGATGATCCGTTTTGTCCCCGACAGCGGAAGCTGGGGATTTTCAGATCCTTCATATCATCTGCCGGCTTTTTATGACCTGTGGGCAAAATGGGGTCCTGAAGCAGACAAATCATTTTGGGCAGCAGCTGCAGATACGAGCCGCAATTTTTTTCAGAAAGTAACAAATCCTAAAACCGGACTTGCTCCGGACTATGCCAACTTTGATGGTACACCGCATTCGGCGCGATTTAACCAGCGCTCGGGTAATTTCTCGTTTGATGCCCGACGAACCCAGATGAACTGGTCAGTCGACTGGTCGTGGTGGCGCAAAGATCCGCGCGAGCAGGAGCTCAGTAACCGTATCCAGTCGTTTTTTGCTTCACAGGGCATGGATACCTACGGAACTGAATATACTCTTGACGGACAGATGCTTAATAAGAATCATGCCAAGGGTCTGGTTGCTACAAATGCAATTGTCAGCCTTGCAGCTACTCACCCGCTCGCCAAAGATTTTACTGAAGCTCTCTGGAACACACCGGTTCCAACAGCATTTAATGAGAGATATTACGACGGCTTGCTTTATCTGATGGCTTTACTCCATTGCAGCGGAGAGTTCAGGATATGGCAGCCAAAATAATATCTGCAATCTGATGCTATACCATATCCTTGACATCTTTTTTGTCGTATTCCATTCATCTCTTGTAATCTTTAATCTGTTTGGGTGGATATGGAAAAAAACGAGAGTATGGAACCTGATAACACTTTTATTAACAGGTGCTTCGTGGCTATTTCTTGGCCTGATTGTCGGAACAATGGGTTATTGTCCGCTGACAGACTGGCACTTCAATATTCTTGAAAAGCTTGGAGTGACTGATCTTCCCAATTCATATATGAAGTATCTCGCAGACAGAATAACAGGACTGGATTTTAATGCAACGCTCGTAGACAAAATCACACTTTATAGTTTTCTTGGAGCATTAATAATCTCTTTATTTCTGAATATAAGAGAATTCAGAAAGTCAAAAGTTCATAAAGCTGAAAGCTGAAAGACAGATTATAACTTTAAAGAAAACTATCTGACCTGGACCCTGGCACCGGTCTTAACCGCAATATTTTTTCTCCACTCGTACCTGGCCCCATTATTAAAATTAAGCAGAACATCGTATGTTCCGGGGGGACAGGGATTCGTTATGGCTTGACTTTCACATTTTATCAGTTCAAGATTTTTATCAGGAGCCGCAGTCCCTTTTTGTTTATCGGCTGTACCTGCCGGGTACATATGAATTGCTTTTACATCTTTATTATCGCCGGCATATTCGATAACTCCTGCATTCAGGTTGGTGGTGATGCTATAGCTTACATCGGGTTTCATTGTAAAGTTTTCCAGCCAGAGCTTTTGTATATGTCCGGGAGATCCTAAAGTCAGAAGAACATCATACGTTCCTGGTTTTATCTTCCCGTTCTTTTTACCCGGATTTTCGTCAGCTACGACAGGAGTATCATGCTTTCCTTTCAGATAGAAAGTCGGTATGCCACAGGTGGGATTTTGTTCTGCGTTACCTTTGTATCTGTCGATTTTGGAGATGAAAGATGACAGACCATTCTGTTTTCCCGGAGTTTCTTCAACCAGTATCTGATAATCATATAGGACAACTGAGACAGTTGTTTTGTTCTGAGGTTTAATAACAATATTGTCAACGTCAAAGCTTAGAGTACCTGGTTTACCAGAAAGTTTAAACGAGACTTTCATTGTATAAGTTCCAGGTTTGGCTCCCTGGACTTTTACTTCTTTACCTGAACTAAATAGTTTAAAACTTGGACTTGATGTAAGATCACCCAGGATCCTTGTATTAAGTGCTAAAGGTGTCTGGTCGGTCGGCTTTAGAGCTTCATTGCTCTGGCTTACCCACACATGATTCCAGCAATATTCAGATTTGACATTTATGCCGTTATCAAAATGATAGGTGTAATTCAGGGCAGTTTGAGCTTGTAATGAAAAAATCATTACAACATTGAAAATCAATAAGATAATGAACTTTTTCATGACTATGATGATTAATAAATGTTTATTAGATAATCAAAGTTACATCTTTATTATGTAGCTCAAATAAGTTTTCTTTCCAAATCTTAGTTAAAGTATGTTAAAGATATATTTAAAGTTTCAGCTGTAAATTTTAGTTTTTGCAGAATGAATTCAGGTTTTCAGTTGTCTAATAAGCAAAAAGGAAATTTATAATTAAATTTTGACAGATATGAAAAGCACGGGAAAGATTTTAATGATGTCTCTATTCCTTTTATCGTTAGGCGTTTGCACTCTCAATGCTCAACGTCCGGGTAGAGGAATGAGGATGGATTCGACAAGAATGAACAGGTGGATGGGTGATCCGGGACGGATGCCCTTATTAATGAATATGCCTGATTCCATACCGATGAGGGGGATGAGGCATGGAATGGAACGTGGTATGATGATGCAAGGTGGCTGGGGTTGGATGGAAGCTTGTCCGATGATGCATAGAATGCCGGGTGGAATGGGTCCGGGTCCGATGATGGGAAGAATGAGAGGAGGAATGAGACCGATGCCGATGGACAGGATGGGACAACCAGGCCGGGGCATGAGAATGCTTGAAAATATCCCGAATCTCACTGATAAGCAGAAGAAAGATATGGCGGATCTCAGACTGAAACAACAGGATGAGATGAAAAAGCTGAGAGACGAAATGTCTTCTAAAATGAAAAGCTTAAGAGATTCTCAAAAAGCAAAGATGATGGAGCTGCTTACAACCGAACAGAAGAAGTGGGTTGAGGAAAATACTCCAAAAGCACCTGTCAGTACTGATAAAGCAAAATAGTAAGAAAGGTCTCTGGTACCAGGGACTGGGTACTACAAAAATAATATAGCATATTTAATCTGGAGTTTCTTTATTTCAGAAGAGTTTCGATTCTCTTCCGTATTTCTTCCATTTTATTGATTCTTTCAAATGAGTAAGTTTTTTGTTCATTATCGAGAAACTCAAAGATTTTCAGGGACTTTTTTGAGAATTCCAAGCTTCCTGTTATATTACTCTGAGCAAGTCTGAGCTCAGCTTCCGCATTAAATAGTTCAGCAAGTATTTCAAGATGACCGTTAGTATAGTTATGGTTTTGCAGCAGCTTGTCAGTCAGCTCTTCTTCAGGAATCGATTCAAAAAAGGATGAATCTTCCCTGAGAAAATCTGAATAGATTCTTTTAAGTTCATCTGATGCCTGTTTTAATTCTCCTTTTTTAACCCGTCCAAGGATACCCGCAATCAGATCGGCAATCATTTCAATCATCCGGAGTATATAATCTTTCTGATACATCAATTCCAGGGTCCTGTGATAAAATCAATTTTTCTTCATTTTACCAATAAAACCGATTATAAGAATTACAAGACCGGCAATGATGACGATTATACCAGTCCCGATAAGAATATAACCGGCGTAAGGATAAGAAAACCAATCACTTTCTACTATTCCAAGCAGTATAAATCCTGCTCCCGAACCCATTACTAAAGAACCGGCTTGTACAGGACTTTTTGGCTTCCGAAATGCAGATTCTTTTATAACTTCCTGTTTATCAGGCCGCTCAAAATTTTCAGGTCTCTCTCCTTTGCAGTTCCAGCAAACAGATGATTCAATATTTACAAGCTGATTACAAAACGGGCATTTCCAGTATTTCTTCTTCTCAGCTTCAATTTCTGCTTCACTTAGGTTAACATTACTGGTAAAGAAATCTTTAATATAATCAATTCTATCACCGGTTTCTATCTCTTCATCAGTTCTGGTCCCTAACATTGCCTTCTTGTAATATTCATTAAAATGATACTCTGAAATAAGTTCACGCTCTTTTGCAGTCATTAGTATTGCATGATAAACATCCATAACTATTTCAGAAGGATTTTCGATGAAATCAAAAATTTCATCATCGGTATATCTTGAAACAAATCCTGAGAAAGCGTTATTACTTTCCCACCTTGTCGCTTTTATATGCTTTGAATGAGCCAAAAAATTGGCCATCATTTGTTTCGACAACAGCTCTTTAAGACCGTACGATATCAGACCCTGATCGACAGATACAATAAGTGCAGCTTCAACTGTCTCGGGCTGGTAGCTTATATATCTTGTAATGATTTTTAATAATTCGGAACCAGATTTTTCTCTAAGCTTCTCCGTGAAGGATCTTACAGAATCCGGATTGAGACTTATGTGGTCGGTATTTATATCCTCTGTCATTTTTATATCGCTAAAGATTGAAATGCTAAGTTATAAAAAGATGTTATTCAATTTTCTTTGCAAGATTTCCATAAACCGTTAATCCTGAAACTTTACCTGAATGATTGGTGACGAATCTGAGTTCAGCTTTGTACTCTTTTACAAAAAAATCCGTATCAGAAGTAAAATAGATATTCCAGTCCATATTTCCGAAAGCATTTACTATCAATCCTTTATCGCTTTTTTTTATAGTAGCAATTGTCCCTCCGCCGAGGTCATATTTCCCGACATAAGAATTCAGGATTGTATCCGGAACCTTAATTACATTTTTTATTACAGGCTGGTAATAATCTTTCCACTTATAGACGATAGCGACACTATTGACAATTTCTTCAAGAATTGACCCGTTGTCGGAATTAGTCATAATTACAACACCATTTCCATCGTCAAGACATGCAGTGGTCTGGCAGCTGAAACCAGCATTACCTCCATTATGCATGAAATATTTTACAGATCCTCTCTGACTCACAAAAACACCAAGTGCAGCATCCTGAATTACTGGTGTCAGTCTCAATTTTGTCATTTCAGGTGTAAGAACTTTTTGTGACTTCCCCTGAAACGATAATTGTGTCTCTATGATATATTTGCAAAGATCAACTGGATTTGTCCATAAACCGGCCGCCGCCTTTTCAGGATATATGTGGTACTTACCTTTGACTTCGTCGCCATTTGTAAGATAACCTGTTGCCAAAAGCTTCTTCTTATTTTCTTTTGGAGGCTGTGTGAAGAAGCTGCTGTTCATTCCTAAAGGATTAAGAACATTTTTCTGCATGTAGCTGTCGTAAGACTGGTTTGTTATATCTTCAACAATTCGTTGTGAGATCGTTACACCTCCACCGGAATACTCAACTTTACTACCTGACTCAATTATTGATCTGATTGCCTGCGTATTGGCAGGTTTTTCCCCGTCAAGAATCTGCTGCAGTGTCGGAATGGAATCATTTCTTGAATAACCCGGGAAGCCATGAATATTTAGTCCGGCAGTATGGCTTAAGAGATTTGCAATTGTTATTTTTTTATTATTTGATTTTTCATCGTATGGAAATTTCCATGACTTCAGAACATTATTAATATCGGAATTCAAATCAAGCTTTTTATCCTGGACAAGCTTTAAAACGCCGACTCCGTTTAAAGATTTACTTATTGAGGCAGCCTGAAAAAGTGTTTTTTCAGTGACCAGTCGGTTCTCTGAAATATCGGCCCATCCGTAACCTTTAGCCCATTCAATCTTATAATCGTGAACAACAGCAATGCTCACCCCCTTGATGTTATAAAATGCCATCCTCTCAGCTAGAGTCCATCTGCGTTCACGCCTTATCTGCACCCATCCTGCCAGATTATTCTCTACCCGGCTTATCCGATCTGAAACTTCCGTAGAATACTTCGTTTTTTCACCGCAACCGGCTACTGCAACAAATATTATAAAAAGCAGGAATAACTTTACACGTGAGAAATCATTCATTTTAGTATAATTTAATTCTTACTCTTCTGAAACTGGCCCTGTCGAAAAAATCACCCATTAAAATTTCACCTCTGACCTTGAGAAAGGGTCTTGTCACATCAAATGGAAGATCAAAAGCAAAGAAAGTCGAATCAGATGTACCGGCCGGAGTAATATATTTTTCTTTTAATCCAAAATGATTTGATTTTTCGAAGAACTGCTGCACATCACTGATGTTATCATAAATATTGCCTCTTTCATCAATTATATATGCAGTTGAGTTATCCCATTTATGTCCAACTCGCTTTGCCCTGTTTTCAACCTTAAAATTTACCAAATAAAAAACTCCCCTGGCAAACAAAGTATCATTACCGTTTTTCAGGAATCTGGTAACAATATAATTTGAAACTGAATATTCAAAATCATCATGATGAATGTTCTGCCTTACTCCGATAACGTATTCGGTTCTGTTTGAATTACACGATGTTAACATGAGCAGGAGTAAAAACGGAAATACTTTTTTCATAACCTTCTTCATCTCATCAGCCATTTAAATGCATTCTCTTTAAGTTTGTTGTATGG
>JAPLEC010000409.1 GCA_026391515.1 Bacteroidia bacterium
AGCACCGGTAAATATAACTTCATTTCTTTCAGTCATTTCAAAAGGAGCGGCACTTTTTATTTTCATCGTTCTTCTTTTCAGCGTTTTCCCTGTAATAATGAGAACCTGGCAGAAAACTATATTCGTCACCTCCATCCTGACCATGACTATCGGCAACCTGTTTGCTATCCGTCAGCAGAATCTGAAGCGGTTTCTTGCATTTTCATCAATTTCACAGGCAGGTTATATACTGCTTGGAATAATTGGGGGAAATCGGCTGGGAATGGCATCAGTAATTTACTATATCATAGTTTACATCTTTTCAAACCTTGGTGCTTTTGGAGTGGTCGCAGCAATTTCAAATGCAACCGGAAAAGAGAATATCGATGATTATAACGGGCTTTACAAAACCAATCCGAATCTCAGCCTGATAATGACACTGGCTTTGTTTTCTCTTGCAGGTATTCCTCCGGTAGCAGGATTCTTCGGAAAATTCTTCCTGTTCACGGCAGCTGCAGAGAAAAAGTTTTACGTTCTTGTTTTAATAGCTGTACTGAATACAATTATTTCACTGTACTATTATCTTCTGGTGGTTAAGGCAATGTTTATAAATAAAAATGAAAATCCAATAGCAAAATTCAGAAGTGATTTTCCTACACGTTTTGCACTTTTAATTTGCGTTGCCGGCATATTCATTACCGGCTTTGCAAGCTTCATTTTTGAATTTATTAAGAATCTTAGTTTCGGAGTTAAAATTTTATCGTAGTATGGCGATCAATAATGCAAAACATATTGTAAGTGAGATAAATGGCATTCGTTGCACCATTGTAGAGTCAGGAGTAACTCTTGAACGGGCAGCCTTTCTCAGGCAGCTTCTTGAATATAATAAATTCGAAGTGAAAGAGTTACAGATACCTTCAGAAGTTCCGGGAGAAGAGCCCAAATATACTATCGGAGTAACCGACCTTGTTTTTAATCCTGTATTTGCTGTTTATGAATGCCTTTTAAAAACACCTGAAGGTGGATATGTTACTCCGGGATACTGGAACCAGGAATGCATTGACTGCAGGCCAGAATACTGGATGCGCAGAAAAACAAATTAATACAGACTTACAAATTATCATTATTCCAGATCTCCCACGATCTGTCAGCCTGGGAATATAGCATTTTTAGTCCGGTTATAATTTTACATCCCCTCTCCTTCCCTTCTTTAAGAAAAGAGGTGATTTCAGGATTATAAACGAGGTCGAAAAGAATATGCTTCTCATTCAGAAGATCATAATTAATTTCAGGTTTGGTGGAAATATCAGGGAACATTCCGAGAGGTGTCGTATTGACTATCAGATCGGTCCGGCTTATTATCTTCTGGCTGATATCCTGGTAATTGATAATCCCCGGTTTCCTCTTCCTTGAAACAAGGATCACATTTATTCCCAGTTTTCTAAGCACCCAGGAGACAGCACCGGAAGATCCTCCCGTTCCAAAAACTAACGCATTCTTGACCTTATCTGTTAAAAAAGGTTGAATGGAATCCATAATACCGACTATGTCGCTATTAAAACCGTAAATTTGGGTTTTATCATTTACTCTTTTGATTTTCAATACGTTTGCAGCACCAATTTCATCAACGACAGGTTCTTTAACATTGATAAAATTAAGAACTTCATTTTTGTAAGGGATTGTCACATTCAATCCGCAAAGATCGGAATTATCATTTAACAGTTCAGGCAGATGATCAATAGATTCCAGAGGAAAGTTTTCATAAGAGCAATCAGTTATCTGTTCCCTGGCAAATTTTTCAGTAAAGTATTTTTGTGAGTATGAGTGCGCCAGCGGAAAACCTATCAGACCGAATTTTCTCATATTTAAATAAAGCTTAGGACGCAGACTTATTAAGCTTTTTCCTTAAGATCATCCGGAAGAAATTGAAAAAACGTATCACCGCGTAGGCCGAGGCGAAGCGACTCCAGAGGAATGATTTCGTTTGGTGCAATATTCCCCAGGTTAACATTGGCTCCAAAATGTTTAATGAACCAGGCTTGCTGCGATTTTAGAGGAGCTTCCCAAATCACATTTTCAAGCTTAACATTTTCAGATATAGCACCGATTATCTCATTATTTATTGAGCCGTCCTCGTTATAAATACCGGTTGTTCCTGATTCCCTGGCTTCAGCGATAACCTTTACAGAACCGGCATCGAGTTCAGCCCGCATCATTGCGACCCATTCATCAGGAGTGTAGACGACCTCTTTCTTTTTTGATCCCACTTCCGAAATCACAGTTCCCCGTTTTGAAAGAGTTTTGATATACTCAAGCTTACGGGAATGTTCAATATCGTATGATCCGTCAGATACTTCGACAAGCTCTATCTCATACTTATCAAGGAATTTGACAAATTCCTTGAACATGTTCCTTATAATGAATGCTTCAAACAGAGTACCGCCAAAATATGGAACAACGCCAGCTTCTTTATAAACCTTGATTTTTTTCCTGAAACGCGGAGTAATAAGTGATGTTCCGAATCCGAGCTTGACATAATCAGTGTATTTGCAGCCTACAGACATAAAATCTTCGGCTTCTCTGATACTCAGGCCTTTATCCATAACCATGGTTAGTCCGTAATCTCTTGGTTTGACAGGACGTTCAGGCAAAAAAGGAAGTACTTTTTTCATAATCGGGTTAAAATAAGTGAAAACAGTTTTCAGATAAGATCATTTTTCTCCAGGAGCCTGGTAATTTTGTCACTCATTAAAGCAGTTGGAAACATATCAACAAAATCTTTAAACAGCTCCCTGTCCATTTCAACTGCCAGTGAAAGATGCTTATACGCATTTTCGTGGTTACCGGACTGAAGATAGAATGAAGCCAACAGGTAGTTGATTCCCGGTACATCGCCAGTGACTTTGTAAGCATGTTCAAGATAAGGAATTGCTTTCGAAGCAAAATTTTCCTTTTGAATTATTTTGCCAAGGTCGCACCATACCTCATCATAATAAGCATCGAGCTTAAGAGCTTCCCTGAAACAGGTCAACGCTGATTTAATTTCTCCTTTAACATAATGAGCTTTTCCAAGCAGGTACCAGAATTCAGGATTTTCATCATCAAGACGGACTGCTTTCCTGAAGAAGATCAGGCTGTCATCAGGGTTCCCTGCATTCAATTCAATAACTCCAAGTCCAAACCACGGATCGGCATATTCCGGAGCCAGCTCAATTGCATCGTGATAATATTTTTTAGCAAGAATGATCTCATCTGTCTTTTCATAACATTCTGCCAGGTAAGTCATGGCTTCAAAGCTTTCCGGCTCATTTTCAAGGTATTCATGATAAACCGGAATTGCTTCCTGATATCGTTCAAGGTTGCACAGAATATTGCCTTTATTAAAAAGAGCGAATGAATTCTGGGAGTTGACTGCAAGCGCATAGTCATAAGCTTCCAGTGCCTTTTCAGGCTTATCAAGTTTGTTATAGATTATTCCAAGGTTATACCAGGCGCTGTCTGAAAAAGGTTCATCCTCAAGATATTTCAGGTAATGAACTATGGCATTATCAAAATCTTCAATCTTTTCGTAGGCATAAGCCAGGTCGTATAGATGTGCCCTGAAATTTGGTTCACTTTCAATTAACCTTAAAAGATAAGGAATCAGTTGTTCGTAGTAATTAAGATTTTGTAAAACGGAAACTATTGAAAAAAGAATATTCGCAGTTTCATCAGAGTCAATGGAAAGAGCATAGTCAAACATCTTTCTTGCACCATTGATGTCGCCCAGCATACCCATGGCTGTACCTTTTACGATATAAATCTCATGGTTCCCGGGTTCAATATTCTCAAGTTTCTTAAGTATTTTCAACGCTTCAACAGCGCGTCCTTTATCAAGCATTACTTTAGCTTTCCTGAGCTGGATTGAAACGGAGTTAGGATGTTGTTTTGTAGCCAGTGCAGCAGCTTCGTAAGCTTTAAGAGGATTATTAATTTCAATATAATAATCTATTATCGATTCGAATTCGATGACATCAAAGAAATAACTTTCATTATTTCTCTTCATCCTTTCAAATTTCTGGACTGCATGCTTTACCTCCTCTTCCCAGGAGTATCCATATTTCTCCTCTTCCATCGGATATATCGTATTAATACAAAAGTAATACTAATTTTTACAAGGATTTCAGAGCACATATTCAATTATTAACAATTTTACATAATTTTAAACATCTAATTTTCAGATTGATACAGATTTTTATTGCTGATTTTTATTTTTTTTATTACTATCACGCAACCTCACGGGTAAAATTATCATCTTCAGATTATAAAACAGGAATTAATTACCCTATACCCAATTTTACCCTAGAATTAACCTAAATTCTACCTCAGAAGAACCGGGCACCCTCCCGGTTTTTCATTTAATACTAAATATTAATATCTTTACGTTAACAGATTATGTTTAACTTCCGGGTATGAAAAAAGCATCAGTAAATGTTGGCTATGCGTTGATAATTAGCATGTTATGTTTTATTTTGAATATAACATCCTGCAAGAAAGACGATAATTCAATCAAATTTCCCAAAGGAACTTTCCCTGATACACCTGATTCAATTGCCACTCCCCTTACCGACATCAATTCAGAGTATGATGATTACAATGGATCATTGAATCAGTATCTTAGCGATATTGTACTTGTATTTTCAAGTACGAGAGGTAGTTCCGGAGGGAAGACCGATCTTCTCCAGGGATCGATGGGTTATACATGGGATCAGACAACCGGAGTCTTTGATTATAGTTCAGAAATTACAAGTGATGCTTTTCTGACTAAGCTGATCGATTCTGCAAATACATCAGGAGATGATTTTGGACCGTATCGTACTTTTTGCGCCTATGATGGTTTTCAGTATCTTTTACTGGCTTCTGAAAATGGCGAGGGTAATCCTGACTTATATTATTATAAAAGCTTGCCAGGGAACGGAAGCACTCTTCCGGCAGTACAGGGTCCATACCCTGCCACTATCCTTAACACTGATTATAGAGATGAATATATTTGTTTCGATGTAACCCAGAATACAGCCTTTTTCTCATCAAACCGCGGAGGAGATTTTGACATATATCTTGCTGATACATGTAAATATGGCATTTCCACTTTCCTCCACGGAGATTATCCGTACTCCGTCAGATCAGCTGACAGCTTTAATAGTTCATATGATGACGAATGTCCTTTTATTCATAATAAAATTATGGTTTTTGCTTCCAACCGGCCAGACACAATAGGTGGTAAATTCGATCTCTATTATTCGATAAACAAGCATGGGAAATGGTGTTCGCCAATCAATTTTGGAGAGCGTATTAATACCACATCGAACGAATTCCGACCCGTATTACTGGCTAATATAGATTTTACAAACTATATTTTGATTTTCTCATCAGATCGACCCGGAGGAAAGGGAGGATATGATCTTTATTTCAAGGGAGTGACTATTTCAACAGAATAGCCAATATTATTTTAATCAATTTATTTCCTGTTTCTCGCAGCCATCAGAGTATTCCTGAGAAGGGAAACTCTTGTCATCGGCCCTACTCCACCCGGTACAGGAGTAATAAAGCTGCATTTTGGAGCTACATTTTCAAAATCAACATCACCGGCAAGCTTAAATCCGGTTTTAGTACCAGGAGCATTAATACGGGTTGTTCCGACATCAATGACAACTGCTCCTTCCTTTACCATATCAGCTGTGACGAACGAAGGCGAACCCATTGCAGCAATAATTATGTCTGCCTCTTTTACAATGTCCTTAATGTTTTTTGTCCGGCTGTGAACAACAGTAACCGTTGCATCCATCCCTTTCTGGGAGAGCAGTATGCTTACCGGCCTCCCTACAATATTGCTACGCCCTATTACAACGCATTTCCTGCCTGATGTTTCAATCTTATACCTTTTAATAAGTTCAACAATCCCATAAGGAGTTGCCGGAAGAAACCCTGGCAGCCCGATAACCATTTTTCCAAGGTTGACAGGATGAAAGCCATCGGCATCCTTGGAAGGATCGATTGATTCAATTACCTTATTTTCAGATATATGATCAGGCAGTGGAAGCTGAACAATAAAACCGTCAATATCATCGTCATTATTCAGCTCTGCAATCTTATCGAGTAAAACAGATTCAGGAATATCGTTTTCAAATTTGACAAGAGTCGAACGGAAACCAACCTCATTGCAGTCCTTAACTTTATTTGCAACATAGGTTTGACTAGAAGTGTCATCTCCGACAAAAATTGCTGCCAGATGCGGAACCTTTTTTCTTTCGTTTCTGAGCTTTGCGACTTCTATCGCAATCTCATTTTTAATTTCGGCTGCAACTTTTTTTCCGTCGATCAATGTGTACATATTCAGGGATTATCTTCGTTTTAAAAGCTGGGCAGCATTTCCGCCCTTAGTCATCATCTTCATCATTTTGCGGGTTTCATCAAATTGTTTCACAAGCTTATTGACCTCCTGAACTGTGGTGCCGCTGCCTGTTGCTATTCTTTTCCGTCTGCTGCCATTCAGCACAATCGGATTTGATCTTTCCTCAGGTGTCATGCTTCTGATAATTGCTTCAATGCTTTTGAATGCATTGTCATCTATATCAAGATCCTTCACTGCTTTGCCCACTCCGGGAATCATTCCCATCAGGTCCTTGACATTACCCATTTTCTTAATTTGCTGTATCTGTGCAATAAAATCGTTGAAATCGAACTGGTCCTTCGCAATCTTTTTCTGAAGCTTCCTTGCCTCTTCAGCATCAAATTGTTCCTGTGCCTTTTCAACAAGTGATACGATATCTCCCATTCCCAGAATCCTGTCGGCCATACGCACAGGATAAAAGATATCGATAGCATCCATCTTTTCTCCCGAGCTCACAAACTTGATGGGCTTATTGACAACAGATCTTATTGAAAGTGCTGCACCACCACGGGTATCGCCATCCAGTTTTGTAAGTACAACTCCGTCAAAATCAAGCCTTTCGTTGAATTCCCTGGCAGTATTGACCGCATCCTGACCTGTCATTGAGTCAACCACAAAAAGTATCTCATGTGGATTTACTGCATCTTTGATTGAGGCTATTTCCTTCATCATCTCCTCATCTATTGCAAGACGTCCGGCAGTATCAATTATCACAACATCGTTGCCCTTCATCTTAGCCTCCTTAACTGCATTTTTTGCAATCTGGACAGGATTCAGGTTTCCATCCTCGACATAAACCGGAACTTCGACCTGTGTTCCAATTATTTTCAATTGCTCTATTGCTGCCGGACGGTAAACGTCACCGGCTACCAGCATTGGGTTCTTACTTCGTTTGCTTTTAATCCATTTTGCCAGCTTCCCGCTGAATGTCGTTTTACCGGATCCCTGGAGACCAGCAATAAGGATAATTGCCGGGTTGATCTTAATATTAATGTCAGTTTTGTCTCCGCCCATAAGTTCTGCCAGCTCGTCATGGACGATCTTAACCATCATTTGGGATGGATTTACAGATTTGAGCACTTCCAGCCCAAGGGCTTTGACTTTGACATTATCGGTGAATTGTTTGGCAATCTTAAAGTTGACATCAGCGTCGAGCAGGGCTCTGCGAACCTCCTTAAGTGTTTCGGCAATATTTATTTCCGATATTCTTCCCTGTCCCTTAAGTATTTTAAAGGATTTCTCCAGCCGTTCACTTAAATTCTCAAACATATTTAATTGAGTATGTTATATTTGTTTTTATTACATCCTTTCCGGCATTTCGATACCGAGCAGCCACATTCCTGAACCGAGTATTTCGCTAGTGACTTTTGAAAGAGCCAGACGAAAATTACGGATTGCCGGATCCGGTTCCCCAAGGATTGAAAAATCGTGATAAAACTGGTTATACTCCTTTGCCAGATCGTAGCAGTAATTTGCCAGAAGCGCCGGGCTGTAGCCTGAAGCAGCTTCCGAAACTGTTTCAGTAAACCGTCGGAGAAGCTTAACAAGTTCGATTTCTTTTATTCCACCTTTCATCTCTGATGACATTGAAATATCACATTTTATCCCCATCTGGTCAGCTTTCCTGAATACTGATTTTATCCTTGCATAAGTATATTGAATGAAAGGTCCGGTATTTCCATTAAAATCTATTGATTCAGCAGGATTGAAAGTCATGTTTTTATGTGGATCGACTTTAAGAATAAAATATTTTAATGCACCAAGTCCGATTTTACAAAAGATTTCCTCTTTTTCTTCAACAGAATAATCTGCAAGTTTCCCAAGCTCGAGAGAGACCTCCCTGGCGGTTTCCTTCATTTCCTTAATAAGATCATCTGCATCGACAATTGTACCTTCGCGTGATTTCATTTTACCTTCAGGAAGCTCGACCATTCCATACGAGAAATGGTAAAGTCCATCGGACCACTTATAACCCATTTTTTTCAGTACTGCCTTAAGTACCTGAAAATGATAATTTTGCTCATTTCCAACTACATAAAGGCATCGGTCAAATCCATATTCATTTTGTCTCAGGACTGCCGTACCAAGGTCCTGAGTCATATATACTGCAGTACCATCTGAACGCAACAATAGCTTCTGATCGAGACCTTCAGCAGTGAGATCAACCCAGACGGAGCTATCGGGATTTCTGAAAAGCACCTTATCCTCAATTGCTGAGATTACAATCTCGCGCCCGATTTTATATGTTTCAGATTCGTAATAGATCTTGTCGAAATCCACCCCGAGCATTTTGTAAGTTTCATCAAATCCGGCATATACCCATGAATTCATCATTTTCCACAGGTCTATAACCTCTTTGTCGCCTGCCTCCCATTTAACCAGCATCTCCCTGGCTTCTTTCATCAACGGAGCCGAATTTCTTGCATCAGTTTCTTCAACACCTTTTGCAACAAGATCATCAACCTGAGCCTTATATTCTTTTTCAAACAAGACATAGTACTTACCTACAAGATGGTCACCTTTTATTCCTGAGGAGTCCGGGGTTTCGCCCTTTCCGTATTTTTGCCAGGCAAGCATCGACTTGCAGATATGAATTCCGCGGTCGTTAACAATATTCGTTTTTATGACTTTATGACCACAAGCTGACAATATTCTGTAAAGTGAAAAACCCAGAAGATTATTCCGGATATGCCCAAGGTGCAAAGGTTTATTTGTATTCGGAGAAGAATATTCCACAAGAATTATTTCGGGCTTTGGGACAAGACATCTTTTAAGGAGCTTTTCTTCAAGTGCCATTTCAAGGAAATATCCGATCCACCAGGTATTGGAGATTTCGAGATTAAGGAAACCCTTGATTACATTAAATCCTGCAATAGCTGGGAAAGAGGTTAAAAGGTAATTTCCGACGGTCTCGCCCGTTTTTTCCGGTGTATTTTTTGAGAAACGCAGTAAAGGAAACATAACTACGGTAAAGTCACCCCGGAAATCTTTTCTTGTCTCCTGTATTTGAATCAGATCATCACTGATGTTGCTATTATACAGGATCCTGACAGCTTCTTTTAATTTTCCCTTTAGTATACTTTCCATTCCTGA
The DNA here is from genome assembly GCA_026391515.1 of Bacteroidia bacterium. Taxonomy (GTDB): domain Bacteria; phylum Bacteroidota; class Bacteroidia; order Bacteroidales; family VadinHA17; genus LD21. Next base: position 9,503 of record JAPLEC010000409.1, read on the forward strand.
TCTCAAATTTCAGCCGCAAAGATAATATTTTAATATATTGACATACAACAAAACAAGATCAAAAACCGGGATATGTAAATATTGAAAAAAATCAGTTCTTTATGCAAACTGATTAAAATATTTGACCATCGGATTATTCTTTTTGATGAAGAACATGATCAGAATGAAAAAGTTGTTCTAATTTTGGTTAGAAATTTCGATTATTCAATTAATAGAGAGCAATCTTGGCAGAAATAAAGAATATACTTATTGAAGCGACCAACAAAACTCCGCAAATTGATCTGAATCATCTGACCGGAGAACTTATATTCTCTGGCAAATCAATTCCGGAAAATGCAGCTGATCTTTATGAAAAAATCCTGAAATGGGTTTCGCAGTATTCAGTTAATCCGCGACATACAACAAACCTGAGGCTTAATCTTGAATATTTTAATACTGCTTCTTCAATATGGCTTGCAAAAATTGTTAAGGTTCTCTGTACCATAAAAGAACCTGAGGCAATTCTCATGGTTCATCTCTATTTCAATATTGAGGAGTTCGATAATATGGAAGTCGAAGATCTGAAGGACGCTCTTAGCCCTGTAATTGATCTCGTAGGGACTCCTACCGTAAGTCTTGGTATTAAAATCTATGGTACCGATGACAATGGAGAGATCCTAAAAGAATCGATGGTTCTGATCTAAACCACGCATTAAACAAATCCCTTAAAACATATTTTTCTTCATTTTTTTGGTATAACTTTATTGCGCCAAATTGTTGTATTAATATGCAGACTTTATTAATAGTATTGCTTTCAATTTTCAGTATCATGGAAATTAATTTTCAGAATAAATCAACTGACAGACAGCCAGTTGCAGCAGGAAGATTCTATCCTGCTGACAAAGCTACCTTAACACAGGATTTATCAAAGCTTTTTGCAGATTGCAAAAAGCCAGATGAAAAATTAAAAGTCAGGGCAATTATCAGCCCTCATGCAGGATATGTCTTCTCCGGGAAAGTTGCTGCTGCTGCATTTTCGACAACTCCTAAAAATGCAGAGTATAAAAATATCTTTATTATCGGATCAAGCCATGTAATGGCCTTCGAAGGAGCTTCTATCTATAATACAGGTGATTTTATAACCCCGCTGGGAAAGGCAACAGTTAACAAAGAGCTGGCGACTAAACTGAAGAATGAAAATAAAGTATTCAATTTCCCGATCAATGCTCACCAGCAGGATCATTGCCTGGAAGTTCAGGTACCTTTTATTCAATACTACTATACAAATCCGCAAAAGATTGTGCCTATAATAATCGGAACTGTTAATACCAGCACGATAAAGGCGATAGCAGAAGCCCTGAAGCCATGGTTTACATCCGAAAATCTGTTTGTTATAAGCAGCGATTTCTCACATTATCCTGCCTACAAAGATGCACAGGTAAGCGATAACATAACTGCAACTGGTATTATTTCCGGCGATCCTTCTGCTTTTCTTGCTGCCCTTAAAAAGAATGATGATAAAAATATTCCGGGATTAGTAACAAGTATGTGCGGCTGGACGTCAGGGCTTACTCTTATGTACCTTGCATCCGGAAATGATAAGCTTGAGTACAGGAAGATTGATTATTGCAATTCCGGGGACACTCCTTACGGAAGCAAAGATGAAGTAGTTGGATATAATGCTATTGCATTAATTGAAAAGAACACAGATTCAAAAGCCGGGCAAAAAACTGCTGATGAATTCAGCTTTTCTAAAGAAGAAAAAGAGCAGCTCTTTTCAATTGCAAGAAACGCAATAAAAACAAAGTTGTATGAAAACAAGGAGATTACAATTGATGAGAAGAAAATTCCGGAAGCTTTGAAAAGACCTCTTGGAGCTTTTGTCACTTTGAAAATAAATGGAGTTTTAAGAGGCTGTATCGGCAGATTCACTTCACCTGATCCATTATATGATGTTGTGAGAGCTTCAGCCCTGTCTTCTGCTTTTGAAGATTATCGTTTCTCGCCTCTCACAAAAGCAGAATACGATAAAGTTGACGTTGAGATCACTGTCCTGGGACCAATGAAAAAAATAAATAATATCAATGAGATTATTCTCGGGAAGCATGGAATTTATATAAAGAAAGATTTCAGATCTGGAACCATGCTGCCGCAGGTTGCAATTGAATATGGCTGGACTGTTGAAGAGTTCCTTGGGTACACCTCAAGGGATAAAGCAGGCATAGGATGGGACGGATGGAAGAGCGCTGAGATATACATCTATGAGGGTCTGGTACTTGAAGAAAACAAAAAGTAACTATGTATCACGTAGTTGGAACACTATTTACTGTTTCCTTATTATACTTAATCAGCTTCCTTTTTTACAGGATCGGCATCTATTCTCTGCTCGTTCACAGAAAACTCTGGAATACAATCCTTGCCTTTACATTCCTTTTTACGGCGCTTGCAGGAATATTTATGGCCCTTCAGATAAATTTTAAATGGGACATTCCTTTTATTAAAACGATACTGAAATGGCATGTAGAAACAGGAGTTGCCCTTGGTGTAACCGGAATATTCCACTTTATCTGGCATCTCTCCTATTTCGGAAAAATATTTTCGAGGACAGAAATACCTTCAGAATCTGATGGTTTTCAAAGAATCGATTCCTTTTCAATCACTACAAATCTTTTTATTATAGGGTTTACCAGCACCTCTATTCAGGTTTTACTGATCAGGGAAATTATGAATATCTCCGGGGGGTACGAGCTGATTACAGGGGTATTTCTCGGATCGTGGCTAATTGCTTCAGCCGCAGGCGCTGCCCTTGCAGGAAAATCGAATCTTAATGATATCCGGAAGATCAACCTGATCTTTTCTGTCAGCCCGTTTGTTTCAATGCTTCTTCTGATACTTCTGTCGAGACTCTTTCTGGAATCAGGAGAGACTCCCTCTTTCCTTGTGAGCATGATACTTACTTTGCTGTTCCTTGTTCCATTTTGCCTGGTTTCCGGGTTTACTTTTATTAAGCTGATCTCCTCTGCCAGGGAAATAAACGGTTTCATTCCGGGGAAATCATTTTCAATCGAAACCATTGGAAGCATTGTTGCCGGCACTCTCCTGGCAGTTCTGACAGCAGGACTCCTCAATACCTATAAGCTCCTCCTGACTATCCTTATTTTGACTTTTGCATATACTATTCTTACCTTCTATATTAAAAGTTCCCGAATAAAAATAATCGTAAAAGCGTTATTTTTCATCCTGTTATCATTTGTAATTATTTCTGATCCGGATGTGGTTTTCAGGCAGCTTCTTTTACCAGGAATAAAAGTAACCGAAACAAAAGATACACCCTACGGAAATATTACCAGAGGAGAATATTCAGGGGAAGAAAGCACATATTATAACCAGAGGCTTCTGGCTTATAATGATGATGCTATTGAAAGAGAGGAAAATATACACTACGCGTTGCTTCAAAAGCAAAATCCTGAGAAAATACTTCTAATCTCAGGTTCCCTGCAATCTCTTATGCCTGAGGTGCTTAAATATCCTGTTAAGAAGGTTTATTATGTTGAACGTGATCCGGCACTTGTGAAATCTGCTGTTCAACAGACATACGATGAAAAAGTGAAGCTGGTCATTGAGAATAAAGATGCTTACAGGTATATCAGAGGCAAGGGTGAGCCTGTCGATGTTGCCATTCTTCTACTTCCCCCTCCTTCAACTCTTTCATTAAACAGGTTCTATACAGTCGATTTCTTTAATAACATTAAAAACAGACTTGTCGCAGGAGGAGTATTCATGTGCTCACCCGGATCCAACGACAATTATCTCAACCCTGAATCAGTAAATCTGTATTCATCAATTTTTAACAGCCTGAAAAGTAAATTTAAAAATGTAGTCCCGGTTGTCGGGAACAGGGTCTATTTTATTGCATCTGATGATGAATTATCGGTTTCATTTTGTCGGCTTACAAAAGAGAGAGGCATTAAAAATATTTATGTAAGCTCTGATTTTATGGCTGATGACCTGATTGAAAAGAAATCATCTGAGGTAAAGTCTCTTATTAATCCGGAAATCAGAGTGAACAGATCAGCCTTTCCTATCGCATGCTTTCATTTTCAATCATATAACTTCAGTAAAAGCCTGAATGAGAAGATACCTGCAATTGCGCTGATGCTTCTGGCCTTCGCTGCCCCGGTTATAACAATCCGCAGGCGGAATCTGATAATGTATTTCAGCGCCTCGGCTCTTGCCGGATTTGAAATAATAATGTTACTGGCTCTCCAGCTGACTGTCGGAAATATGTATCAGTTTACAGGTATAGTACTGGCCGCTTTAATGGCCGGTCTGGCCGCAGGTACCGGTATAAACATAAAATTCCTCAATTCTTTACCTGTAAAACTCAAAGCTCTGATTCTGATTATTTATTATACATGTGCTGCATTATGTTTCAATGTTATTTTAGGACTCGAAGGGATCTTTGGGACCATTTTTCTTATAATAATTTCAATTATTTTACCATCATTACTAACAGGTAATATTTTTCGGGACCTGACCATCTCAGGTGAAAACAGATCATCACCTGCTTTAATTTATAGTGCGGATCTTGCCGGATCGGCGCTGGGATTCATCTTAATATCAGGCATTGCCATTCCATATTTAGGGATCAGAAACTCTATATTTTTATTGGCGATACTTATTTTAACTGGCATTCTTTTTGGAACAAAGGGGAACAAATAGTAGTTTTATTTCATCATTCTGCTCTTAATAATCATGGCCGGTAAGAGTTTTGACAACAGTAAACGCATCTTTCTGAAGAAATGTCTGGCATTCTCTGCAGGTGTTACATGTTTGCCCCGATCGTTTGTAATAAATGGCCTCATTTCTGAAGAACAGGATATTTACAGGAAAATCGCAATGTTCCAGGAAGAGACTCCCAGAGGAATAATGTGCAGAATCTGCCCCAACGAATGTGTTCTTAAAGAGGGTGAGGTAAGCAAATGCAACAATCGGAAAGTTCATAATTCCAAGCTTTACACGATGGCATTCGGAAATCCCTGCTCTGCAAATATAGATCCTGTCGAAAAGAAACCATTGTACCATTTTTTCCCCGGATCGAGGGCTTATTCAATTGCCACTGCCGGTTGTAACCTTGTATGTCTGAACTGCCAGAACTGGACGATTTCACAAACCGGTCCGGATAAGACAAGAAACTATGACCTTATGCCAGAGAAGGTTGTAAATGAAGCAGTTAAGACAAACTGCAGATCTATCGCTTACACCTATTCTGAACCTGTAACTTTTTATGAATACTCTTATGAGACGGCAATCCTGGCTAAAAAAGCAGGTGTGAAAAATATCGTAAAATCAAATGGCTACATTAATCCTGAACCTTTAAAAAAACTTTGTCCGTTTATTGATGCAGCCAATATCGATTTAAAGTCGTTCAATGATAGTACCTATCTCAGACTCACAGGTGGTAAATTGCAGCCTGTGCTTGATGCATTGAAAGTATATAAAGATATGGGGGTGTGGCTGGAGATAACCAATCTTATTGTTCCAACATGGACCGATAAGATTGATGAAATCGGAAAAATGTGTAAATGGCTCAGCGATAATGGTTTTAAAGATACACCACTCCATTTCAGCAGGTTTTACCCGACATATAAGCTTGAACAGCTCCCTCCCACTCCTGTTGAATTGCTTAAGAATGCTGTAAAAATTGCAGCCGGAGAAGGCTTAAAATATGTGTATACCGGAAATGTGCCCGGGAATGAAATATCGGACACTAAATGCCCTTCATGCGGCACTACGGTTGTTGCCAGACAGGGTTATACAATAACTCTGAATACAATCAGCGGAGGAAAATGTAATAAATGCGGAAAAGTAATTGCCGGAGTATGGAGCTGACTTATTTATCCCTAAAACCGAACCTGGAGAAATTCGAATTAATCTGAATGAGACAATCTGAAGCTAAATCGCGCATAGAGAGGCTCCGAAAGGAAATAAAAGAATATGAATATTATTATCGTGTTCTGAATAAACCCGTTATATCTGATTTTGAATTTGACCTCCTCCTGAATGAGCTTGATACTCTTGAGAAAAAGTTTCCGGAATTCATTACTGAAGATTCTCCGACCAGAAGAGTGGGAAGCGATCTCACAAAGGAATTCCGGCAATTTGAACATAAATATCCGATGCTTTCGCTCGGGAACACCTATAATGAAGAAGAGCTCAGAGATTTTAATGCAAGGGTTGAAAAAGTAACGGGTGGTCCCGTCGAATTTGTCTGTGAGCTTAAATTCGATGGGGCTTCAATAAGCATAACATACAGGAATGGAAAATTTTTAAGAGCGATAACCCGTGGTGATGGTACAAAGGGCGATGATGTAAGCCTGAATGTAAAAACTATCAGAAGCATTCCGGTTAAAGTAACCGGGGATAATATTCCGGATGAATTTGTTATGAGGGGTGAGATATTGATGCCAAGGGCAGTTTTTGACAGGCTGAATGAAGAGAGAGATAAAGAGGGACTGCCTCCCTTCGCAAATCCGCGCAATGCTGCATCTGGAACTCTTAAGCTTCTTGATCCGCGTATAGTGGCCTCCAGGGAACTTGATTGCATATTTTATTTCCTTCTTTCGGACGACCTGCCGCATGATACGCATCTCGATAATTTGACTGAGGCAGCGCGATGGGGGTTCAGGGTATCCGAAAATATCAGATTATGCAGGAGCATGGAAGAAGTTATCATATTCATAAATCATTGGGAATCAGAACGTAAAAAGCTGCCATTCGATATTGACGGCGTTGTGATTAAAGTTAATTCACTCACTCTGCAGGAAGAGCTTGGATTCACTGCGAAATCGCCAAGATGGGCAATTGCATACAAATATAAAGCCGAGCAGGTATCAACAAGGTTGTTGTCTGTTTCGTTCCAGGTTGGGCGGACCGGCAATGTTACCCCGGTTGCAAATCTTGAGCCCGTATTTCTTGCAGGTTCAACAGTAAAGCGTGCAACATTGCATAATGCTGACCAGATAGCTCTTCTCGGCCTGCATCTTAATGATATTGTATATGTTGAAAAAGGAGGAGAGATAATTCCAAAAATAGTTGGTGTTGATCAATCATCAAGGAACAAGAACGCCAAAAAGGTTGTTTTTATCGCTAATTGTCCTGAGTGCGGAACTCCTCTTATCAGAAATGAAGGAGAAGCAAATCATTTCTGCCCTAATTATCTGCACTGCCCGCCTCAGTTAAAAGGCAGGATTGAACATTTTATAAGCAGAAAAGCAATGGATATTGACGGGCTCGGTGAAGAGACCGTTGACCTCCTCTTCAGCAAGAACCTGATAAGGAACTATGCGGATCTCTATGAACTGAAGGTTGAACAGCTTGTACCGCTGGAGCGTCTTAACAAGAAATCGGCTGAAAATATTATTAGAGGTATAAAATCATCACTGTCTGTTCCTTACAGCAGGGTACTTTTTGCTCTCGGGATAAGGCATGTCGGTGAGACTGTTGCAAAGACCATTGCCGGTAAGTTCAGATCGATTGACGATCTGATGAAAGCAGATTTTGAGAGTCTGACAAGCGTTAATGAGATAGGTCCTAAAATAACTTCAAGCATCATTTCGTTTTTTGCAGATGCGGATAATATTTCAATAATAAACCGGCTGAGATCATATGGCATAAGGTTCTCTGAAGAAGATACAAAAAGTCCTGAAAGCGACAAGCTTATAGGGAAGACGATCCTGATATCAGGTGTCTTTCAGAAGCACAGCCGCGAAGAGTATAAGAATCTCATTGAAAAGCACGGAGGGAAAAATACAACATCAATCTCCGGCATTACATCTTTCATACTTGCCGGAGAAAACATGGGACCTTCAAAAAAAGAAAAAGCAGAAGAGATGGGAGTCTTGTTCATAAGTGAAAATGAGTTCCTTAAAATAATTGGAGAAGAATAATAATTATCACTTGCTGACTTTAATAAAAAACTGTTAGGTTTGTAATATGGAACTTTTCGAAAATACAAGACTGAAGATCGGGAATTCAATCTTATTAAAGAGAATTGCAAATATCAGGAGGAAAATATTTTATTCAAATATTGGCCAGATAAAGAAGATAGGTGTAGTATGGGATACTTCAAAAACTCAGGATTTCAGTAGCTTATCGAAGTTTTACCAGAAAATGCATGAACGGAATATTGATGTTAAAATTCTCGGATTTTACCCGGGGAAAGAACTTCCAAATCAGTATACAGCTATCAGATACCTTTCATGTATCAGGAGGAAAGAAATAAACTTTTTCTACATTCCTGTTTCTACGGAGACAGATGTTTTTATTAATACGAAGTTTGATGTACTTATCGATATCAATTTTGATAAATCATTCCCACTCTTTTATATAACATCAATGTCGTCGGCCAGCTTTAAAGTCGGATTATTTGACTTACAATCAGGCGAATCGACTTTTGATTTAATGATCGAACTAAAAAAGCCTGTCAGCATTGAAAATTATCTTGAACAGGTGATACATTATCTTGAGATGATAAAATCAGGATCTTCCGATCTAGTTTATAAACAATAGCTATGAAAAAATTTAAGGGTACAGGTGTCGCAATCGTCACACCATTCAAGAATGACTCAAGTATTGATTTTCCTGCTCTGGGACGCGTAGTAAATCATGTGATTAAAGGCCAGGTAAATTTTATCGTGGCAATGGGCACAACAGGCGAAGCTTCAACCCTTACAAAAGACGAAAAACAAGCAGTTATTTCCTATGTGACTGAGGCAGTGCATAACCGGGTACCGCTCGTTATTGGTATAGGCGGTAACAATACACAGGAAATAATAAACTCAATCAGGGAGCTTGATCTTGCCGGTGTCGATGGAATATTATCTGTCGCTCCTTATTATAATAAACCCAGCCAGAGAGGGATTTTCCAGCATTTCAAGGCTATCTCAACATGCAGCCCGCTTCCTGTGATAATTTACAATGTTCCCGGCAGGACCTCTGTAAATATCACATCTGATACCTGTCTTGAGCTGGCTCATGAATGTGAAAATATCGTTGCAGTCAAGGAAGCTTCCGGAGATTTAGCCCAGATAATGAGAATAATAAAAGGGAAGCCTGAGAATTTCCTTGTCATCTCAGGAGATGATATGATGACTATTCCAATAATATCTGCAGGCGGATCAGGGGTAATTTCTGTTTTGGCAAATGCATATCCGGCAGAATGCAGTGAACTGGTGAGCCTTGCTCTTAAGAACAATTTTAAAGCAGCACGTGAGATTCATTTCCGGTTCATGGAATCAATTGAGCTTCTGTTTGCCGACGGGAATCCTTCGGGTATCAAGGCATTCATGAGCATGATGAACCTGTGTCAGAATAATCTCAGGCTGCCGCTGGTCCCGGTTAATAAGAACGTATTCTCAAGGATACAAAAAGTAGTTGAGGATCTGAAGTAATCAGCTTTATTTGCTCTAATTTAGATTTTGGGGCCCGGCTGCCTGCTGCATACCGTGGCATTGCTTGTATTTTTTACCGCTGCCGCAGGGACATGGGTCATTCCTCCCTACTTTCTTATCGACCCTGACAGGTTCAGTCTTGCGATCCTTGTCGCTTCCACCACCACCTCCGGTACTGCTATATTGAGAAAAATCGCTTTTTGAAGTTCTCAGATTTTCAACCTGGCGACGTCGCTGTGCTTCTTTTACCTGTTCAGGGTCCTGTGTAGGAATATGTCCCTTCATAAGAGTACTGACAATATCCTTATTCACCTTAATGATCATCGCCCTGAATAATTCATAAGATTCAAACTTATAGATAAGAAGAGGATCTTTCTGCTCATAAGTGGCATTCTGTACAGACGTTTTTAATTCGTCCATCTCACGTAATTGCTCTTTCCACGCATCATCAATTGTCGCCAGAACTACTGTTTTTTCATAAGCTTTGGCCAGCTCTTTGCCTTCCGATTCAGCTGTAGCTTTCAGATTAGTAATCACCTGAAACACTTTCACTCCATCTGAAATGGGAACGACAACATTTTCGTAAACATGCGACATCCGTTCGTAAACATCCTTCAGAACTGGGTAAGCCTGCTGTGAAATTGACTCAACCTTTCTCTTGTATGTATCGAGGACTTTTGCATAAACTCCATCAATAACTTCATTGGGCTGACCCTTCAGGAAATCCTGTTGTTTAACAGGCGAATCCATTGAAAATGAGCGTATAAGATCAAAATCAAATCCTTCATAATCACCTGCATCCTGGTAAGTCTCAACAAGATTTTTTGTAACATCATACATTGAATTGGCAACATCGACGCTTAATCTTTCACCAAGCAGGGCATGTCTCCTTTTCTTATAAATGACACTTCTCTGTGAATTCATCACATCGTCATATTCAAGAAGTCTTTTACGGATGCCAAAGTTGTTTTCTTCCACTTTTTTCTGTGCACGCTCAATTGATTTTGTGATCATCGAATGCTGGATCATCTCACCATCCTTTAGTCCCAGCTTATCCATTATTCCTGCTATCCGTTCAGAACCGAAGATTCTCATAAGTTCATCTTCGAGCGAAACAAAGAACTGTGAAGAGCCTGGATCTCCCTGTCTTCCTGAACGTCCGCGCAACTGTCTGTCGACCCTTCGTGATTCATGTCTTTCAGTACCAATTATTGCCAATCCTCCTGCCCTTCTAACCTCTTCAGTAAGCTTAATATCAGTACCACGACCAGCCATATTGGTTGCAATCGTAATAGTTCCTGATTTTCCGGCTTCGGCCACTATATCCGCCTCTCTCTGGTGAAGCTTGGCATTAAGAACGTTATGTCTAAGCCCCTTCATCTTAAGCATTCTGCTAAGAAGCTCGGAAATTTCAACAGAGGTCGTACCTACAAGTACAGGCCTCCCCTTGCGGTTCAAGTCAGATATTTCATCAATAACAGCATTATACTTTTCTCTTTTGGTCTTATAGATAATATCTTCCCGGTCATCTCTGATAACAAGTCTGTTTGTGGGAATAACGACCACATCGAGCTTATAGATATTCCAGAACTCACCCGCTTCTGTTTCAGCGGTACCTGTCATACCGGCAAGCTTGTGATACATTCTGAAATAGTTCTGAAGCGTAATTGTTGCATATGTCTGAGTGGCTGCCTCTACTTTTACATTCTCCTTGGCTTCAATTGCCTGGTGAAGTCCGTCTGAATACCTTCTGCCTTCAAGAATTCGTCCTGTCTGCTCATCAACGATCTTCACCTTATTATCGATGACAACATATTCCACATCCCGGTCAAACAGAGTCCATGCTTTAAGCAGCTGGGTCATTGTATGAACCCTTTCCGATTTGACTGAATAATCCTGAAGCAATTCATCCTTAAACTGGAGCTTTTCTTTTTCGCTTTTCCCGGATTTTTCAAGATCGGCAATTGTTGAACCCACGTCCGGAAGTATGAAGAAGCTGGCATCTTCAACTGATGTTGATATCAGATCAATACCTTTATCTGTTAATTCTATTGAATTATTTTGTTCATCAATAATGAAATATAGTTCATCGGTCACTTTAGGCATCTCCTTGCTGTTATTCTGCATATAGAAGTTTTCTGTCTTCTGAAGGAGTGTCTTATTCCCTTCCTCACTCAGGTATTTGATAAGTGCACTATTTTTGGGAAGACCCTTGAATGCTCTCAGAAGAAGCAGGCCACCTTCCTCATTCTTACCTTCTGCAATAAGATGTTTTGAATCGGCAAGTATCTGAGTTACAAGTTTTTTCTGAGCGTTGACCAGCATATCAACTTTTGGTTTTAGTTCATCAAACTGCTGTGTATCGCTTTTTGCAGTAGGCCCTGAAATAATAAGCGGAGTACGGGCATCATCGATAAGAACGGAGTCAACTTCGTCAACAATAGCATAATGGTGTTTTCTCTGGACAAGGTCCTCAGGGTTGATAGCCATATTATCGCGCAGGTAATCGAAACCAAATTCATTATTGGTCCCGAATGTAATATCTGCATTATATGCTTTGCGTCTTTCTGGTGAGTTAGGCTGATGCTTATCAATACAATCGACGATTAATCCATGGAATTCATAAATCGGTCCCATCCATTCAGAGTCGCGTTTGGACAGGTAATCGTTAACTGTAACAATATGAACACCCCTTCCGGCAAGAGCATTCAGGAATACAGGGAGAGTTGCAACAACTGTTTTCCCTTCACCTGTATCCATCTCTGCAATTTTTCCCTTATGAAGTGCAACTCCTCCAATAAGCTGGACATCATAA